>CAZFJD010000300.1:0-3985 GCA_964518775.1 uncultured Syntrophaceae bacterium | reverse complement strand
GAAAACTCAAATAGAGTCAAGATGTTTTTGGAAGAGAGTGTGGAGTGGGCGGTTAAGTAATGAGTGGCTTCTCCCTTGAGGCTATGGTGTCATCGACAACCTTTAAAATCTGATCAAACTGAAAGGGTTTGGGAATGACAAAGTCGATCCCGCTCTCCTCCATCTTCGCTTGATCGACCTCAGCTCCCCGCCCTGTGATCATCCCCACGGGCGTATGCGGACTTATCCTTTTGATGGTCCGGCACACCTCCCAACCCGACATTCCAGGCATTCCTAAATCGGTGAGAACCATGTCAAACTCTTTCTCTTTAAATAGTCGAATCCCTTCTTCTCCATCTTCCGCAACGGTGACCTGATGGTTATTTTGGAAAAGGATCCTCGAGAGGACACTTCTGACCGTCTCCTCATCATCGATGACCAAAATCCGGGCCTCCCTTCCTTTCCCAATAAGAGAAGGAGGGATCGATTCTTCTTCTCCTTCCAACTTGATGGGGAGAAGGACCGTAAATGTCGTCCCTTTTCCGACCCTGCTTTCGACCTCGATCTCCCCCCCGAATCTCTTGACGATCCCATAGGACATGCTCAAACCGAGCCCGGTATTGGAGAAGGGTTTCGTCGTAAAAAATGGTTCAAAAATCTTCTTTCGCACCTCTTCTGACATTCCAATGCCCGTATCCGAGATCTTAACATAAACCTTCTCTCTTCTTTGAAATGTCTGAATTTCGATCTTTCCACCTTCGGGCATGGCCTCGATGGCATTGAAGATCATGTTGGCGATGACCTCCCTCATTTCAGAGCCATTACCCAAGACCGGAGGAACTTTCTCAAAATTTGTAACCATGTCGATATAAATTCCCCTTCCCTGGACTTCGTCCTTCCACTTCGGTTTGGTGATTTCAATCGCATCTTTAATGACAGAGTTGACATCCAGCTTAAAAAGTTCCTGATGAATCCTCCTTCTTGTAAAGTCTTGGAGTCGCCTCACGGTCTGTGCGCTATCCCGTGCAACTTTTTCAATGATCTGGAGACTCTCTTTTATTTCCTCGTCTCTTACGTTATACAGGAGCAACTGGGTGTTTCCGAGGATGGCTGCCAAGGCATTATTGAAATCGTGCGCCACACCACTGGCCATCTCACCCAGAGCCCTAAGTTTCTCGTTTTGTATTAACTGGTCTTCCATCTTTCTCTTTTCGGTGATGTCTTTGACAAAACAGACAAAGTTTACATTCCCTTTCGAATCCTTGATCGCTCTGGCACTGATTTCCACATTCCTGATCTCTCCATCTTTTCGAAAAATTTTCAACTCAAATAGAGATGATAACCTCTCTCCTCTCCGCCATCGGACGAACCGATCGTCAACCAATTTGCTGCTTTCCTCGTCAAGAAATTGTCTGAAATCCATTCCGACCAATTCTTCCTGAGCATATCCGTGGATCCCTGTTATCCTTTTGTTCACATACTTAAATCGGAAATCTCTTCCGATCACACATACCCCATCATGAGCGCTCTCGACGACTGTCCTATATCTTTCTTCAGATTGTTTAATCTCCTCGTGCAAACGGATGTTTTCTATGGCCGTAGCGATTTGTCCTGACGCAATATTAAGTAGGCGGAGATCATTTTCTGAAAAGGCGTTCAGTTCTCTGCTCTGTGCATCGATCACTCCAATAACCTTCATGCCCACTTTTAAGGGTACACACATTTCAGAAAGGATTGCCTCACCATTACTGATGTACCTCGGATCCTCCTTGACATTATTGACCAAGAGAGGTTCACCCTTTTCAGCAACCCATCCGGTAATCCCTTTACCTAAACAAAGTCCAAGTTTCTCAATATTCTCAATCGAAAGGCCTTTATAGGAAGCGTGGGGTACAAGTTTTCTCGTCATTTCATCCACCAGCAAGATACCAAATGCTTCAAACTTGAATACATTATTTAGACTATTCACAATCTCCGTCAACATTCGATCCAGGTTAAAAGATGAGGTAGACATCTTTGTAATCTCATAAAGAATGGTTAATTCATCCAGCCTCCTCTTTGTCTCTTCAAAAAGCAGGGTGTTTTGAATTGAGATGGCCAATCCTGTACCAATTTGATTGAGGAAATGGATATGTTTTTCTGAAAAATGGCCCATTTCCTTGCTTCCGAAGCTCATTGTACCAATGAGCTTTCCTTTATACCCTAATGGGAAAACCAACGAAGAATGAATCCCTTCTTTTAATAATTTTTGATGGATCCAGAAATCACTTTTTGCAGTATCGGGTACAATGATCGGTAGACCTGTATCTACCACCTTTTCGAAAGATGTCCCTTCTTTTGGATAAACCACACCGCTCATCAGTTCCTGGGTATCATAATCTTTTTCTAATGCAAAATAGCGAAACCCTTTTCTTGCCTCATCCAAAAGAGCAATGGTCATCCTTTCAGAATCCAATACCCTTTTCAATTCCGAATGAACGGCCTTCATCACTTCTCTTACATCGAGGCTGGAAGCAAGGATTTTATTGATGTTATTGATCACCTCTTTCTCTATCTGTAATCGTTTCTCTTCGGTAATCTCTTTTGCCAGATCGACGATTGCGGTGATCTCTCCGGTCTCATCATAGACAGGAAAAGTGAAGTACCGGAACGTACCATTCAGATACTTGCTCTCCCTTTCCCCAGATACGGGTTTCTTCGTTTTTAAGGTTTCAGAAATGTAGCACCCTTCGCAGGGTATCTCCCTATGATGTAGGCTCTCGTAGCATTTCTTTCCGATCATCTCCTCCGGTTGCATCCCAAACCGTTTAAACGCCGCCTTGTTGGCCCGGAGGATTCTAAAATCCTTATCCCGGACAGTGAGAAGGTCTGTCACGGCATCGAATGTTTTCTCCCATTCTGACTTGCCTTTTGCCACGTCCGAAAAGAGTTTTGCATTCTCGAGAGCCAGCCCGATCTGATTGCCAAGACTTCCTAATAAATTGATCTCCTTCGGGGCGAGGAAATGTGGGGAACGGCTTGCCAGATTAATAGCCCCGATCGGTTTTTCTTTGGCTAAGAGAGGGATGCTAATCAACGATTGAATGCCCTCCTCTCTTAGAAACGGTAGGATATGAGGAGTTGGATATTCTTCAATGGAGAGACTCACCGGCTGTCTTAATTCAACCGCTTTTCCACAGATCCCCTCACCAAATTTAAGAAACCTCACATTCTCGACAAAACGAGGTCCAAAACCCCTGTGATATTTGAATTCAAATACTTCCTCTTCCTGAAGTAAGTAAATTCCACCCATCTCAAAGCCTGTTAACTCCATCACCTTATCTAATGCAGTTGAAAGAACCTCATTTAAATCTAAAGATTGGTTGATCAATTTACTCAAGTCGTAAAGGGCCTGGAGTTCCTTTGTGCTTTGAACCAGTTCTCCTTCCATCCTCTTTCGGATTGTGATGTTTTTAATAATCCCTTCATAACCGATGGTCTGACCCTCCTCATCCCTTCTCACGGTTGCGGTGATGAGGCAATCTATGGGTGTCCCATCCTTCCTTCTTAATTTGACCTCAAAATCTCTTATAAACGCCTCTTTTGCAATCTCATTCTGGTACCTCTTTCGATCCTCTGCGTTGAGGTAGAGATCTCTTACGAGAGTTGACATCAATTCTTCTTTGCTTGCATAACCGAACACCTCTACACCGGCCTGATTGACATCGATAAACTTTCCATCCGCGGAGGTGATGAAAACCACATCCTTCAAGTTTTCAAAAATCGTCCGGAATTTTGACTCGGCCTCTTTTAAGGCTTCTTGAGATTGTTTGAGATCCTGAATCATCTGATTGAAGGACTCTGTGAGGAGACCCACCTCATCTCTTGTATCAGGTGCGATGGCCACGTCTAAATTCCCTTCGGATACTTTTTTCATTTGGATGGACAGTCGTGTGATGGGATGCGTCAGCCTCCTCGTTAAGAAGAGGCTAAGAATGATGGCAATCACGAGAGAAATCAAAATCCA
>CAZFJD010000299.1:0-3990 GCA_964518775.1 uncultured Syntrophaceae bacterium | reverse complement strand
GTTCGATACCGGGAGCCTCAAGAAACTGCTTCCCTGATATATGAAGTACAGTACGGAGAAAATCCAACGAATTACATTGTCCCTCTTTTTACAGGATAGCCGATCAGAATAATACCCACGCGTTACCTAACAGCGGATAGAAGGATATCAAAGGTTTCCCAAATTGCCTTCAGTAACTTCTTTTATCCACAAATCGCTATATACATCATTTCTAATCGTAATTATCAACTTACTTTTCGTATAAAATCGTGTAGTTGTAGGTGAACTTCGCAATCCCTTTTCTGAGGACTCCTTCCTGAAGTCATCGGCAAGTCATTTTGTCCTAATGATGCAGATTTCAACCTATAATAGGTAAATTTGATTAGGTTTATATGATGCCTTAATTCAATCGAATTCTTGGGTTGACAAAATCAATATATTTTGCTCTAAGTATAACAAGCCGCCCTTATCTGCAAAGCTAAATCTTTTTTAACCTTTCAAAGGAGAAAATAAGATGAGCAAGAAAATAATCTTCCTCTGCGGCAGTCCTCGGAGAAAAAAGAGTGCCAGCCTGTACACCGCCAAGTATTTCGCAAAGTTTCTTGACCATGATTATGAGTTTCTGGACGTGGACGAAGCAAACCTATCCATGGATCCTAACGAAGCCGAGCCAGCTTTCTTAAAGATTGTGGAAAAGATGCAAGGAGCCGACGCTGTTGTTTGGACCTTTGGCGCCTGGGCTCTGTTCATGCCGGTGAAGATGCAGTATCTCCTTGATAAACTATTTGCACAGAATTATGGTTTTAAAAGCAAGATCGCGGCATCTGTGATGACATCAACGCATATCCACGACGATTTTATTCTCGACCGGGTCCGATTTGTGAGTGAACATTTGGGTTTTGGTTATATTGGAGATGTATCGGCTGAAGGTAACCCTTTCTTTGGCTATATAGATGAGGACGCTACAGAAGATAGTTGCCGTGTGCTGGCTGGGCAACTCAATCGCGCCCTGGAGGACGGATATGTACCTACAAAACGATATATGCCTGTGGAGCGGAAATACCTCTCTCCCATTTACCGTGGACAGGGGTTCATTATAAATGGTCCTCCGACACCCAAGACCGGGGATAAGACAATCTTGGTAATTACTGGTAACCGACTCACCGAAGACCCAGCCAATGCCTCCATAGCGGAGTCCATCAAACACTATTCTAAGAACAGCATTGACATCTTGGAGCTTCAGGATCACAACGTTGGGCCTTGCATAGGGTGTTACCTCTGTGACTTTCGGGTGGAAGGTGTCTGTGTTGTCAAGGACGAATATGAAGCAATCAAGCAGCGTCTCCATAACGTGGACGGTATCGTCTTTATCGGAAGTTGTGCTTCTGGAGTAGTAGACGTTCATCTGAAAGCCCTTCTCGAACGTTGCTGGGGAATCTACCATCGCCCTACACTGAAGGGAAAATATGGTTTTGTGGTGGCCACTGGCGGCGGGCCACTGGAGGCAGATGCCGCGAGGAATTTGCAACAGCTCATGAACCTGACCGGAACCCGTTGTATTGCAACACTCACTCAGAGTGCCTCAGATGCCTCGCTCTTTGCTGCCACCTTACGTCAGACAGTTAAAGACCTCGACCGTGCTCTTGATGAAAAATGGAAGATTGCCGATCGGTTTGGCAAACGTGGTACAACCTTGATCTTCCGCGATCTGGTAGCGAGAGCTGGAATGAGTATACGGGCAGATTATAAATTTTATAAAGATCACAAGATGTTTGACTACCCATCCCCTGGGGGTGTAAATGCCTTCATGCGATTGCTCTTCAAGAGCAAAACCTTGGAGCAGAAACTAATATCGCTGAAACAGATGCAACTTACAAAGTTACGCAAGAGACGGTTGGAAGAGTATCTGCATCGCGGTGGCCAACTGGGGATGGGAAAAGAGATCTCGAGCTGATGCCTAAATCTGCAAGAATGAGCCAATTATATTGCCTTTTAGTTCTGCACATTTCTGCCAGTAATCTTCAATTCCGGTGGTTATCTTGGAGTGAACATTTGTAGGTGAAACATTAAATGAAATGGCTAAGGAGGGTTCTGGTGCTCATCTATCCGATAAATTCCTCGTCGCTCTCCTCCCCATTCTTCTTTTGATGCCTAACCCCCAAGGGATGAGTTAAAGAAGAGCTCTGTTACTGAGCCATTGGCATAACAAATCCATCCTCCGCCCCTTTGGGCGCATGAACTTCAAGATAAGTAATCCCTTCTTCTTCCAGTTTCTTAGCAATACGTCTCACACAACATCTTCTACACAGGGAGATGGGGGGAGGGTTCATGGGTAAGAGTGTTTCTGCGAAACCTTTCCTTAATACATTCCCAAAATTATATTTTGTGAGGCCACTGGATCCGATCCAGAGAAAATTTGCCCTCTGGCCACAATCCTGACATGTCGTATCCATCCTTAAGAGATAGGATCTCACATCATCATCTATCTTTGAGTTCTTAAAGGATTTACTCCAATCCCTGATAGAATGGAAAGCATAACACGGGGGACCAGAGACGGGTTGAATGACAACTGCCCGGCCGGAAAAATTTGAATAATCATTTTCAAGCTGGGAGATTAAACATTTTCTACAGATCGGTCTTACTCTCTTAACATCTTTCACAACCTCTGAGTAACCGTATCCTGATTCACCTCCACAGAGGAAACATAATCTCGTGGCGGGTAACTTTGTTCTTCGACGGAAAAAAGAATAGACAAGCCACGCAAGAATGATGCAGGCAAGGACGATAAGGAATATTTTCATCATTCACCCTCCTGGGTCTCCTTTCTTGAGCGGATCGATGCGAAGAGGCCGTGGATGGGTATGGACCACCATTAGATATTTCCGTGGCTCCATCTTCCTGATGGCTTTTGATGTAATTTCTACAGTTAACTCCTCTTTTCCCCCTGTACTTTTCTTTTTCGTCGCTACTGACGAAATGAACAAAGATGTTCGCCCACGTTGGCAATGGTCGATTCAATCTTATTCCGTACTCCATGGATCGCTTTTTCCACTTCCTGTGGCAAGCTTCCTCCATAGAGATCAAGGATGTAGTTCCATTCCAGTTTACCAAATATTTGTCTATTGTCACAAGGAAATTCAGGACTGACTCCCCTTCTATGAGTATCCAGTCCAAACGGGTTTTGAATAACGGCGCTGGATTAGATTCAGCGATAGGCTGACATATATTTTTAAATGAAGCATCAAAATTAGAATCCCCTCATTTTCCAAGAAGCCCCCGTGCATTATGACCTGAACTCCTCAGAGGGAATCTTCTGGGAAGTGGCTTCTACATGGAAGAGGAATCGGATAGCCCTAACCCTTTTTAAAAGAAATGTTGTGTTTCTTGGCTATCCCCTGGCAATCCGTGACAGGTCTGCCTCCCTATTTTTTAGGCAATCAAGGAGACAGCGATCCAATCTTACTTCCTCAACTCTTCATTTTTAAATTTTGCCTTACAGTACGACATTTCGAACGGCAATCGATAATTTTCTTTGACATTTCCATTCAAGGCTATTATGTTCTTTTTAAGTCATAAGACCTCAGATCAAGCTCGCAAGCTAACCTTAACGTTTTTGGAGAGGAATACGAAGGGGGGATCCAAAAAGGTAACAGCATGAAGCCTCGGAGGAGGTAAATACCTTCTTCGAGGCTTTCTTAATTTTTATTTAATAAATCAACAAAAAGGGAGGATTTATGTTAAAGGAGATGAATCGAAGGGAGTTCATGAAAGCATCGGCTGCAACAGGGGCGGCAATAATGACAGGAAATCTTCGTCCAGCTATTGCACAAGAACCTAAACCGATCCAACTTCTGAAACCGCAAATAGAAGGTGGTGGACCTCTCATGCAAGTATTAAAAGATAGAAAGTCTATACGTGCATACAGTGCTGAGAAGTTGCCCCTACAGGTGCTTTCCAATTTGCTCTGGGCCGCTTTTGGAATAAATAGGCCTGATTCCGGGAAGCGGACAG
>CAZFJD010000298.1:0-4020 GCA_964518775.1 uncultured Syntrophaceae bacterium | reverse complement strand
CGAGACTGATCTTTTTCTTTAAGAGGTACCGTTCCACTCCCATCACTCCTTGCTTGCCATAGTCATCGTTCTGGTAAAACATGGCAATCTTTTTAAAGCCCAATTTTTCATGGAGATAACCTGTTAGGTTAAAGGCCTCATCATCATAGAGAGGATAGATGGCGAAGAGGTATTTTTGAATTGGGGTGATCCACTCGTAAACCCCGGTGACAGGACCGGACCAAGGGATTTTGTTTTCCATCAAATAGTCTCGAGCGGTCATACCGCATGCCACTCCCACACCTCCTACCACTGCGAACACACCGATCTGCTCTACAAACTCCTTGGCAATGGCTTTTGTTTTTGCTGGCTGATAAGAGTCGTCACGAAGATAATATTTGAATTTTCTACCATGAATTCCACCTTCTTCGTTAACGATCTTGACCAATAGGTCTGTCCCCCTGGCCACAGCACCCCAAGGAGCAGCAGGTCCTGTTTGGGGTCCCCATTGCCCAATGAGGACCTCGGTGTCTGTCACACCACGAACTTTTTGGGCTAAAGCTGGAGTTGCGATTAAAAAAGCCATTGCCGTCAGAAGTACAGTAAGAATGAAATTTTTCTTCACCATTTTTCTTCCTCCTTTCTAAGATTTTCCCTCACTCCATCCCTCTCCCCATGGGGGAGAGGAGAGGTGAGGGGGCAGTTTTTATACCTTTTTCACATAATGTCTCGCCAAGAGTCCACTGGGTTTGATGCATAACATTAATACGATAATTGCGAAAGCCACAACAGATTTAAATGCTAAAGAAATGTATCCACCGAATAGATTTTCAATAATTCCTAACATCGCGCCCCCAACGGCCGTACCTGGTAGGCTGGTCATCCCCCCTAAAACCCCAGAGGCAAAACCTTTCAGAAGAGGATCCATCATCATGGGAGGATCGAGAACACCAAGGGCGGCGATGAGCATGCCAGCCACTGCGCCGACCAAAGAGCTGATCGACCAGGTAAAGGAGAGGATCCATTTGGTTCGGATCCCCATGACCCGAGCAGCCAGCTGATTCTGCTGAGTGGCTCTCATGGCGATTCCTAATTTGGTATAGCGGAAGAAGAGAAAGAGGATAAACATCAGAACGAGCGTGATCAGAATGGTCCAGAAGTTGATCTTGCTGATGATTAAACCATAAAAATTGTAGGTCTCAATATTGGAAACCGGAAAAGGAAAAGACCTTTGGTCCGGCCCCCATTTCCAGCCGGCAAATCCCATGAGAATCATTTCAAAACCAAGGGTGATGATGATCAATCCCAATACGGTTGGGTCCTTTGCTTGCCTTAAAAAGACAATTTCAAAGAAGATGCCTAACAGGATAGCGAACAAGAATGTGAGGACTGCTGCCCAGGGGAAAGGGACGTGATAGGCATCAAGAATGGTGAAGGCCACGAAGGTGCTGACCATAGCCATTTCCCCTTGGGCAAAGTTAAGCACTTCAGAGGTTTTGTAGATGATGACCATGGCGAGAGCCAATAGCGCATAACAGGCTCCGACTGCCAAACCGCTCACAATGAGTTGACCAAACATCTCTTTTCTCCGAAAAGAAACTCGAAATCCTAATATCGAAACTCTAAACAAATCCAAATATCAAAATTCTAAACGGTTTTTTTGAACATTTGCATTCGGAATATTCATGCTTGTTTCGAATTTCGTGTTTCGAGTTTAGGATTTCTTTTTTTAAAAGGGCCACGTCTTCCAGTACTTTTTCGTTCGAATCCAGAATCCAAATATGCCAAGTGGCTCGAAGAGAACAATCAAAATCATGATCAATCCGTAAACAATGACAGCGATATTAGAGATCCCCCCTACGCTCATATATTTCTGAGAAAACGTGACCAGCGCAGGTCCAATCGCCGGAATGTCTTGAATGGCTTGAAGTTTAATGTCGAGATAGGTCATCAGCGCTGCTCCGGCAATGGAGCCCATGATCGACCCCAACCCTCCGACGACCACCATGGCCAGAAAGGTGATCGACATGATGAGATGGAAACTCTCGGGATTGATGAAACCAAGAATAAAGGCGTAGAGACCACCTGCAACACCGGTGTAAAAAGCGCTTACTGCGAAAGCGAGAGTTTTATAATAGGTGAGGTTGACTCCCATGGCTTCCGCAGCGATATCGCTATCCCGAATGGCGATGAAGGCACGTCCCACTCTTGTCTTGATCAACTTCACCGCGCCAATGACCATGATCACAGCGATGATCATGATCATATAATAGTAATGGATATCTTTCATCGGAGTCCCAAAGAGATAGAGCTTTGGAGCTTGAAGCCCCATTCTTCCCCCGAAGAATTCCATATGTTTGATAATCGTCGTAATCGTCATCCCAAAACCGAGCGTTGCGATAGCGAGATAAGGACCTTTTAGTCGAAGGGCTGGAAGGCCCAGGATAAATCCAAAGGCAGATGAGATGAATCCTGCAACGGGAAGGGCTATAGGAAAGGGAAACCCTGCTTTCAATTTGAGGAAAACCGTTGTGAAGGCTCCGATAGCGAAAAATCCAGCATGGCCCATCGAGATTTGACCGGTATACCCGACCAGAATGTTCAAGCCAATAGCCACCAGAGCATGGATCGTGATGAGATTAACGATATAGATAGACATTCCCAAAAGGTGATATCTGGTGATGAGCCAGGGTAAGATGGCTAAGAAGATGAGGAAGAGGATGGACCAGACGAGGATGGTTGTGCTTTTGAAAAGCTCAATGTCTTCATAATAACTTCGTTTTATGTCCACGAAGAACGGCCCTTTCAAAAATCCCCTTCTAAAGGATGCCCCGATTGTGTGCGAAGTGATTTAACAGTCCGTATCGGAGCGAGTAGTATTATATTCCTAAGATCGCTGTTGTCAATCTTTTTTAAAGAACAAAATGCTGGCCTGTGGGATATTTATATCTATCACCGCATCATTGAGGGCAGGAACGTGGCAATCTGAGGAAAGGCACTCAGTAAGCCAATCACCAGGAAGAGATCGACTAAAAAGAAGGGAAAGAACCCTCTGACGATATCTTCAATTGACAAATTGGGGGCTACGCTTTTTAAAACGTAAGTCTGAATGCCTACGGGTGGAGTAAGGAGTCCGATCTCAAGCATCTTCACCACAATTATTCCAAACCATATGGGATCGAAGCCAAGAGCCATTATCGTGGGGAATATGAAGGGGACAGTTAAGAGGAGCAGACCGATCGCATCCATGAAGCAGCCAAGGATGAGGTAAACCAGAATGATGCCACCATAAACAGCCATGGGATGAATATGAAGTCCAGCCACGAATTCAGCAAACCCAATGGGAAGACGGCTAAGGGCAAGGAAACGGACGAAGATGTAAGCTCCGAGCACGATCAGAAAGATAGAAGAGTAAACCTTCAGAGATTCATCGATGATCTCTTTAAAGCGCTCCCAATTGAGCCTTCTCATAAGAAGAGCAAGGACAATGGAGGTAAAAGCACCTAATGCCCCAGCTTCCGTAGGGGTGAAAGTGCCTGTGTAGATGCCCCCGATTACTGAAAGGAAAATAATTAAAATGCCCGTAATTCCTCTTAGACTCAATAGCCTTTCCTTCCAGGTAAATCTCTCCCCTGGTGGGGCTAATTGGGGTTGAAACTTAACCCTGACCAAGACGAGTAGGATGAAAAAAACCATCGAGAGAATACCGGGTAATATTCCAGCGATGAGGAGTTCGGCTATACTCTGTTCAGTGGCCACGCCATAAAGGACGAGCAGGATGCTTGGTGGTATCAGGGCATCGAGGGTTCCTCCCATGGCGACCACTCCTGCCGCCAGCCTGCGGTCATAATGGTAGCGTTCCATCTCAGGGAGAGCAAATTTCCCGAGAGTGGCAGTTGCCGCAACACTGGATCCAGAGCAAGCGCCAAAAGCCGCTGCACCGAGAAGGGTGGCGACAGCTAACCCACCGGGGAATCTACCTACCCACTTATAGGCCACATCATAAGCATCCTTGGCAAAGCCTGAATAAAAGGCGACATA
>CAZFJD010000297.1:0-4038 GCA_964518775.1 uncultured Syntrophaceae bacterium | reverse complement strand
TTACCAATTGGGGATAAAGAAGAGGAAAGCAAGAGAGGTAATGATGAAGTAGACAAAGAAGACCATGAGCAACCAGCCCATGATATCCCTGAAGTGTAGCTTCGCCACAGCTAACATAGCAATCGCCCAGAAGGGCTGGATCATATCGGTCATCATGTCTGACCAGGCAAACGTGATAACTGTCGTTCCCATGCCAACGCCCAATTGTTTGGCCGCGGGGATTATATAGGGAGCCTCCACAGCAAACTGACCACCGCCGGAAGGGATGAGGTAGTTGAGAAGCCCCCCATACCAGTATAGCCAGAGGGGATAGGTTTGAGGTGTGGAGATTGCCACAAAGGCTTTTGTGAAAACGGTGGAGAGCAGAGTGTATTTGAAGAGGCCGAGGATTCCTGCATAGAAGGGAAACTGGATCACAATTCCCCAGACTGCCTTTCCTGCATCCTCTGTCGCCTTCAGGAATGACCAGGGTCTCCAGTGGAAAAGGACGCCCAGTGTCAGCATGGCAAAATTGACGACATCGAGAGTAAGAGCTAGGCCCTTATTGGCGAAGTACCAGATCAACCAGACCAGCCCTCCTATGAAGAGGATGATATTGAATCCAGGCCACCAGTTCATCCAGTCTGAAGGGCTTTCGAATTTTGTGGGCGTTGGAGGAGCTTCGTACAGTTTCAGTTGATCCATCAATTGAGGTGATACAGTGAAAGCCTTCTCCGGTCTTGGATGCATCAATGCCATCAGGACGGTGACCACCACAACGATGATTATTGTTAGAGTGAGGTTAAAGGGATGTAAGATCGTCTGGGATATAGGGATGACCGCATCTAATAATTTCGCCTTGATGACGAAGTTATCCGGCGTCGCCACCAAGAGCGGTGCTGATCCTGAGAGGCCGGAATGCCAGGTGCAGCCGAGTCCTAAATAGGCGGCGGCGATGAGGAGACGATAATCAACTTTTGGATTTCTTCTCACAATGAAGAGAGCTAACATGGCACTGGCTATTAAACTGGTTCCCCAGTTGAACCATGCCACAATCATTGAAAAGAGAGACATCGTGACAATAGCCTGCCACGGTTTTTCTGGATTGGACCAACCCGAGATTCCATTCATCAGTTTTCGAACAGGAGGGGAACAGGCCAGGATGTATCCGGTCATCATGATGAGACACATCTGCATGGCAAAGGCGATGAGTTCCCAGAACCCTTTTCCCCATGCCTGAATCGATTGATAGGCTCGAGAACCAAGGTCAACTTCTGGCTTGAATCCCCAGATGAGGGCTAAGATATAGGCAACAAAGCTTAATACGATCACGATGACTAAGGCATCGGGGATCCAGCGCTCTGTCCAACGAGTGAGTGCATCACCCCAGTCCTTGAGGAACTCAAATGTTCCTCGGACCTCTCTCTTTTTTTCGTTCATGTAAAGCCACCTCCTTTTAAGCTAAACGTTTTTAGAAAAATTCGACTGCCAACCGAACGGGTTGAAGAGTAATCGGAGGCTAAGAAAAGTATCACCTCCCTTCTGAAGGAATTGAAAAATTTCTTAGGAAAGTTGAAACCGAAGGTGAAAAAACCCCTAACAAATTTCTTCTTATCTAAAAGAACTAACTTTGTCAAGAAAAATCCCCTCTTGCAGGCATGTCCAAGGCCTTTTTCTCATTGACATTTTTTGGAATTATGTTACCATCGAAATCAATAATCCCCCCTCTTGTCCCCCCTTTATTAAAGGGGGGGGTGGGGGGATTAGAAGAGGTTTTTGATTGATCCGATCCTTTCTCGCAATTGAACTTCCCAAGACGATCCAAAAGAAGATCGAAGAGATCCAAGAAGACCTGAAGTCGTCCCGAGCAGACGTGAAGTGGATGAATCCAGAAAATATCCACCTCACTCTAAAATTTTTTGGCAATATCGAGGAGTCAAAAATCGATCCCATCGTTAAATCGATTGAGGGGACGACTCGAAAAGTTTCGCGCTTTTCTCTCAAGGTTCGAGGGATGGGGGCTTTTCCCCATCTAAAAAACCCGAGGGTGATCTGGATCGGATTGGTGGACGGAAAGGAAGTTTTGGCTGATTTTCAGAAACAGTTAGAAAAAACGTTAGAGGAGATAGGGTTTCAACCGGAAGAGAGATCGTTTCATCCTCATCTCACTATGGGGAGAGCGAGGTCACCCAAAGGAAGAAACGAACTGATCGGAAGGATAGAAAAGTACAGAGAGGAGGAGCTTGGAGATTTTCAGGTGGAGAGGGTGGTCCTCTTTAAGAGCGATTTGAGACCTTCGGGTCCGATCTACACCCTGCTTAGAGAGGTGAAATTGGGAACATAACAGATCTTGGCATAGAGCAGAGTGCATAGAGCATAGCGTGTAATCCAGCCCTTCAGGGCTGATCTTCAGGGCTAAAGCCCTGAGTTACAAAGACCCTTTATGTGCTATGCGCCTTGCGATCCCGATATGCTCGGGATGGAGGGAAAGATGAAAACCGATTCGAGTAAAGAGAAGGCAGTCGATTTGGCCGTCACCCAGATCGAGAGACAATATGGAAAAGGGGCCATTATGAAGTTGGGGGCGGAAACGGCGCCGGGAGAGATTCCTGTCCTCTCCACAGGGTCCCTTTCTTTAGATCTTGCCCTCGGTGTGGGAGGATTGCCAAGGGGGAGAGTGGTGGAGATCTACGGCCCTGAGGCATCGGGAAAGACGACTCTGGCCCTCCATGTTATTGCGGAGGCTCAGAAAAGGGGCGGAATATCCGCCTTCATTGATGCGGAACATGCTTTGGATGTTCATTATGCAAAAAGATTGGGCGTTAAGACCGACGACCTTCTCATCTCACAGCCCGATACCGGAGAACAGGCCTTAGAGATTGCAGAGATTCTAATTCGAAGTGGTGCGGTCGATGTGATCGTCATTGATTCCGTGGCCGCTTTGGTTCCAAAGGCTGAGATTGAAGGGGAGATGGGCGATGCCCATATGGGGCTTCAGGCGAGGCTCATGTCCCAAGCGTTGAGAAAGTTGACGGCCACCATCAGCAAGTCCCATACGATCTTGGTCTTTGTCAATCAGATCCGGATGAAGATCGGGGTGATGTTTGGAAATCCGGAGACGACCACTGGAGGTAATGCCCTCAAGTTTTACTCCTCTGTTCGACTGGACATTCGGAGGATTGCCTCCATCAAACAGGGCCAAGACGTAGTCGGCAGCCGAACCAAGGTTCGCGTGGTGAAGAATAAGGTGGCTCCTCCGTTTAAGGAAGTGGAGTTTGACCTCATCCACGGAGAGGGGATCTCGAGAGAAGGAGATGTCCTCGATTTAGCCGTGGAGAAGAATATTGTGGAGAAGAGCGGAACCTGGTATGCGTACGAGGGTCAACGCATCGGTCAGGGCCGGGAGAATGCGAAACAGTTTCTGAAAGAGAATTCCAAGATCCTGGAACAGATGGAGAAGGAGATCCTTGAACAATTTCGCATGTCCAAAACAGTAGCGACAAGATGAACTCGAAGAGGAGGACGAGATGGATCTAAACCAGATCTTAGTCGAGGCGCTTTCCCAGGAAGCCTCTGATGTTCACCTGAAGGAAGGGGCTCCTCCAATCTTCAGGATCCATGGGAGTTTGAAACCCTGGGGTAAGTTTAAACCCTTCGAGTATGCCGATTTGTCGAAGATGGCCTTCGGTCTGATGAACGACTGGCAGAAGGAGCGGTTCATCAAGAATCGAGAGGTTGATATGGGTTATGAGGTTTACGGCCTTGGCCGGTTCCGGGTTAATGTCTTCCAGCAGAGAGGAAAGCTCAGGATCGCCCTCCGAATCGTGCCTTATCAGATCAAGAACCTCAAGGATCTTCACCTCCCTTCTGTGATCGCCAATATCGCCATGGAGCAGAGGGGCCTTGTCCTCGTCACTGGAACGACCGGAAGCGGTAAGTCGACGACACTGGCATCGATGATCGACATTGTCAACAGCAACCGGAATTGCCACATCATCACGATCGAGGATCCCATCGAATTTATCCACGAGGACAAGAAATCGATCATCGACCAGAGGG
>CAZFJD010000296.1:0-4044 GCA_964518775.1 uncultured Syntrophaceae bacterium | reverse complement strand
TATTTTCTCCATTCGGGTGGGAACGCCACAACCTTCACACCCCTCTTCTCACATTCCTCATTGTACATCTTTACAACCTCTTTTGCCGGAAGCCCTTTTGCCTCCAGATCGGCCACCCACTTCCTCGTCATTTCTCTAAATCCTTCATACCAACGCTCGGCTTCCTTTGAGGGTAGGGTATAAAGCTCGACCTTTTTATCTTCGATCTCCTTCATCATAGTCTTGTAGACGTCTCTCGTTAAGCCACCCGTTGTTTTGAAGGGGTTATGGCATACATCTTCAACGGTGGGTTTCAGGTCATCGGGAATCTTCTTCCAGCTCTCCATATTCATGATAGCACCCTCAGAGACACAACCGAATGTCGTGACCACTCCATGCTTCGCCACCTCATAAAATTTGTAGGCGAGGAATAGAGGAGGGCATGTGACGATTCCATCAACAGTACCTGTCTCTATCGCCAGATAGACATCGCCGAGGGGAATGAAGACAGGCTCTGCGCCCAGTGCTTTAATATAATGGGTTTGGTGACCGCCTGGGGATCTCACCTTGAGGCCTTTCACATCCTCAAGGGTCCTTACAGGTTTCTTTGTCCAGAGGAAGGCTTGAATGCAGCCATTCAGCTCAATCATTTTGACACCCGGGAATTCCTTATGGAGAACTCTCTTGTACATGGCATTTCCGATTTCCACCGCTATGTCTTTCCCATCCACCCAGGCAGCCAGGGAGAGAACATCTGTTAGAGGAAACCGGCCGGGGGTCCATGTTGCCGTGAAGTACCCCAAATCGGATAGGCCCTTTGCCACGATGTCATAATGTTCGGGCCCCTTTCCCAGGGCTGCGCCGGCAAACATGGTGTAATTGATTTTGTCTTTACTTCTCTTTTTTAATTCCTCAAGCATTGGAATCCAGACAGTTTTGACCTCTCTGCCCACAGGAGGATGCCAGGTACTAAATCTCAGATTGGTCTGGGCATGGGCAAGATGAAAATGTCCTAATCCACTGCTCAAGGCGATACCGCCAATGATCGAATTCCTTATAAAATCTCTTCTCTTGATTCCATTACACATTTTTATTCCTCCTTTCTGGTTCGTCCTCTATATTCCCGTATAAGCAAAGTTCACAGATTAACTATTTTTGAAAAAATTTTCACCTCCTTTCAAAAAAATTTTAAACCAAAAATATTTATTATTCAAAGGAATTTATGAGGCCGGAATCTCAATCGACACTTCAATTCTTCCATTTCACAAATGAATAGTCCAATTTAATATTGGAGAGGGATCGGAAGATATTTCCCTTGATCTTTCTATTTTTCCTCTCCAGGCTCTCAATCAACTCCTTCACCTCTTTCCGCTTTGTCCTACCAGAGACAGGACACCCGCTCGGGCCAAAGGGTAAGTCCATCTCCTTTGCAAACCTCTCGATCTTCTTTTCCTCTACCAAAGCCAGCGGCCTGATGAGAGTCATCTTTCCCCTGAATAAGGGTTGAATAGGCACCATGGTGCTGATCTCAGCACTATAAAAAATATTGAGCAGTAAGGTTTCAATGATGTCATCCTTGTGATGTCCAAGGGCGATCTTGTTACATTTTAACTGGTGGGCCAGATGAAAAATCCGCTTTCTCCTCTCCCAAGAACAAAGAAAACAGGGGTTCTCCCGGTTCTCTGGACTATTTGCCCTCTTCCCAATATCGGTGAATTCAATATGATAAGCGAGCCCTTTTGCCTCAAAGAAATCCCTTAGGACTTGGGCACGTCCCGAACCAAATCCCATATCGATATGAACCGGAATCAGTTCGTAATGCATCTGAACGCGCCTCCTCCGCTCATGGAGAAGATGAAGGAGCGTTAGACTATCTTTCCCTCCGGAGACACCCACCATGATTCGATCCCCTTCTTGAATCAAACCATAGCGATGGATCGCCTTCCCCACCAAACTCCGAATCTCTTTTTGCGAGTAAGACATAACAATACATGACGCATAGAGCAGAGCGCATAGGGTAAATTCAATTATTAACATTCCTTTTGTCATTCCTGTGTAAACAGGAATCCAATTTTTTAATCTTTCTGGATTTCCGCTTTCGCGGAAATGACATAATGAAGACGCTTTGCGCTATGCCCTATGCTCTATGCCTTTAATTGGACATATATCACACTTCGGTGTTTTTTTGCAGACTGTCTTCCCAAGATGGACGAGCAATGCATGATATTCATTGAATAACCTCTCATCCAGGAGAAGATTTTCCATAAAGAGTTTCTGGATTTCTTCATAGGTAGCATTCTCTGAAGTGATGCCATGCCGTGAAAGGATCCTTTTTGTATAGGCATCGACAACGAAAATGGGTTTTCTTAACCCATAGAGCAGGATGCTATCTGCAGTCTCAGGTCCAAGCCCCTTAACCCCGAGAAGCTTTTTCCTCAACGTTTTAAGTTCTTCTTTTCTCATCCTGTTAATATTTCCGTCGTAATTTTCGAATAAGAAATTCACAAATTCCTTCAACCGATCCGCCTTAATTCGAAAATAACCCGAGGATTTGATCAGCGAGGCAAGCTGTGATCGTTTAAGTTGATGAATCCCCTCAGGATTGAGGATTCCCTTCTCCTTAAGCCTTTGGATGGCTCTCTCCACATTTCTCCATGAAGTATTTTGAGTGAGGATCGCCCCCACCATCACCTCAAATGAGGTTTCTCCTGGCCACCAGTTCCGCGGCCCATAAGCCCTGTAAAGCTTTTTGTAGATCCTCATCAAAACCGTCTCTATCGACTCGTAACGCATTGTTTTATTTGTGAGCACTTAAATCCAAATGTCAAATCAATGACAAATGACTTAATCTCAAAACTCTTTCTTGAGACATTTGGATTTGGGATTTTATTTGAAATTTGAACTTTGATATTTGACATTCATTCCTTCACTTTAGTCTCTTCCGGAATCTCAGGGAACTTAAAAGAATCGCGAGCCCTCCCAATACAGCCAACGCCACCATCTGAGGCCAGAGGATCTCTAACCCGATCCCTTTCAAAAAGACGCCACGAATGATAATTAAGAAGTAGCGCAATGGATTAATGTAAGTAATATGTTGAATCCATGCTGGCATGTTTTCTATCGGAAAAGCAAAACCCGAAAGGATAAAGGCAGGCATCATGAAAAAGAAAGTCGAAATTTGGGCCTGTTGCTGAGTCGCAGAGATCGTGGAGATAAAAAGACCCACACCGACCGAACTCATTAAGAAGAGAATTGTTCCCGAAAGAAGAACGAGTGGATTTCCTCGAAGAGGGACTTCAAACCAGAATACACCGATGAGGGCAATCAAGACCACATCCAAAAATCCAATCATGGCAAAGGGAAGGGTCTTTCCCACGACCAACTCCCAGGATCGAATTGGGGTCACCATAATCTGTTCGAGGGTTCCAATCTCCCTCTCTCTTACGATGGCTTGGGCAGTTAAGATAATGGGAATGAGAAAGCCAATGGAAGCCATCACGCCAGGGACATAGAAAAGACGGCTCTCGAAATTTGGATTGAACCAGGTCCGATGATGCAAGTTCACACCGGCCTCTTCGAAACTGATCATCCCTTCCCGATTCAACCTTTGCACCATCACTGTGGTGGAGTATTGTCCGAGAATTTGACCCACATAGCCGAGGGCAATCATGGCCGTATTCGACTCGGTCCCATCGAGGACGATCTGGACGGTTGCAGTATCTCCCTTTTTCAATTTTCTCGAAAACCCGCTTGGAATCTCGATATTCAGGACGATGTCCCCTTTTCTGATCAGGTCCTCAATCTCCTTCGGGCTCTTAGGAAAAGAGGCGATGTTGAAATATTTCGAACTCCCAAATCGTGAGATAAGATCCCTCGAATCCACGCTCTGGTCGAGATCCCGCACGCCGGTCCGGATATTCTTCACGTCGAGATTGGCTGCATAACCGAAGACGATCAATTGAAAGATAGGTGGGAAGATGAGCGTGATCCTGAGCCGCTTATCTCTCAAGACCTGAATCAACTCTTTGATAAAAGGAAATCGAACCCTTCCAAACATCTTTTATC
>CAZFJD010000295.1:0-4057 GCA_964518775.1 uncultured Syntrophaceae bacterium | reverse complement strand
ACGGCCGCTATCACAATCTCTTTGCCTGCAGGGCCTAAATGTGGTAACATTATTTGTATGATCTTTCGAAGATTAAAATTTAAGATTCTTCTCAGCGTCATCATCGTGGTGCTCGTCATCGAAGGATTTTTCCTCTATCTTAATATCAAATCCCTTTCCGAACAGATGATCGAAAAGACAGAAGAGGAGGCTTTCAACCTAAGTGAAACGATCCGTCTGAGCATTCGTTATGCCATGATCAAGGATAGAAGGGATGAATATCAGCGAATCATCGATGACGTCGCCGAAAGAAAGGGAATTGTTGAAGTTAGAATTTTCAATAAACAGGGTGAAATTACGGTCTCTTCAGATCGCTCCAGGGTTGGCACAGTGGTTGATAAGAAGGCCGAGGCCTGTTACGGATGCCATCGGGAGGATGAGGCAAAAGTCCTTCTTCCATCGGATAGCAAAACCCGTATCTATCATACGGAGAAACAGAGACTGCTCGGTTTAATCAATCCAATCTATAACGAACCTTCGTGCTACCCCTGTCACCCGAAAATCACCAATGTCCTTGGTGTCTTGGACACGATGATCAGCCTCGAAGGTTTTGAAAAAGAGAAGGCCCAGATTTATAACCGCATGATCATTTCAGGAGTCGTCAGTGTCATCATCCTAAGTCTGTTATTGAGTCTATCGCTCACCCGATTCGTAAACCGACCCATCGATAAACTCTTGGCTGCTACGAAGATAGCGGCCCATGGAAATTTGGATCAAACTGTTGGAATTCGGTCGCATGATGAGCTTGGAGAGCTCTCCGATTCTTTTAACAATATGATCTCAGAACTGAAGCGATCTCGTGATGCCATTGAAGGGTGGACTCAAACGTTGGAGCATCGCGTTCAGGAGAGGACCCAGGAACTTCAGGCAGTTCAGGATCAACTTATCCGTGCAGGCAAGATGGCTGCTCTGGGAGAACTTGCCGCAGGAGTGGCTCATGAGATCAACAATCCTCTCACCGGAGTCCTCACTTTCAGTTCTTTGATGCTTAAAAAGGTTGATGAAAACCATCCCTGGAAAAAAGATTTAGATAATATCGTTCAACAGAGCACTCGATGTCGAAATATTGTAAGGGGGCTTTTAGACTTTGCGCGCCAAAGGAAGCCAGATAAGAAAGAGTGGGATATTCACACATTACTTGACAATACGGTTACCCTTGTTGAAAAACAGGCACCTTTCCAGGATATCAGAATCGTGAAGGAATTTAAAACAGGGATCCCATTGCTTTTCGTCGATGCAGACCAAATCCAGCAGGTCTTCATGAACATCCTTCTCAACGCAGCCGATGCCATGGCAGGAAACGGTGGCACCCTGACCATTAAGACAAACCTAAGGGACAAGATGGCTGAAATTTCATTCACCGATACAGGATGTGGTATGACCAAAGAACATCTTTCTAAGCTTTTTGCACCTTTCTTCACGACAAAAGAGACCGGCAAAGGAACTGGTTTAGGATTGGCCATCAGTTACGGAATCATTCAGAGCCACAATGGAGATATTGCAGTTGAGAGTGAAGTGGGAAAGGGATCGACCTTCCGGATTAAACTTCCCATCGAATCCCAAGAACAAAATCACGAAGGGCAAAGCGCATAGAGTATAGCGAAATCATTTTCTCGAAAAATACTTATTCTATACTCTTAATAAATTCAATCAAACGATTCTCGGCCCCTCTCTCTTTTTCAAAACCCGCAATACCCAAAAGATGGAATCCTTTTTGAAGAACGATCACCTCTCCCTGATATGGGTCTTCCCCCTGGAATGCATTGGGCCCAAACGGATGAGGACTCCTTGAGTCGATTTTTCCCTTTTTGAAGAGATGGTCTTTGTAAATCTTTAAGGCATTCACCGCCTCCTTAGAATCCTTAAATATGGCTACGAAGAGATGAAACTCCTTGCTCTCAGCTTTTACTTTGTCTTTATTCTCACCCTTGGCCTGGATCTCAACCTTATCTCCAACTTTATCAATATAAACCCCTTGAAACCCCCTTTTCAAAAATTGATGCCCTAAAAGTTCTTCTGGAAAGTATTGGATGGATCCCGGTTTGAGGCCCTTTTTCGGAAAATAACCAATCTCTTTAGGTGGAGGCGAATGGTCCGATATCCTCGATGAGACCTTCGTGGCCCACTCCTTTAAGAGAGAAGGATTGGGTTCTGTACCATAGAGCATCACAAAATACCTCCCCTTATAAAAGAGAGCAGAACCGTCATCGAGAAAAGAATCTAACCCTATCCCCATAGGCCGATCTTCACTTCTGAATCTTGAAAATATTCCAAAGGCCTGAAGCACATTCCCCATATCATAGATATCCAATTCAATCTGATTTTGTGCGTTTTCCCTGTTTTGATAAATTGCGAAAACTGATCTTTGGAATCCGTATTTGAGAAAGAGTTCGGCCTGACCATCGATATGTTCGAAGAGTGTCTTTTTTGTGTAGGTCCGAGGTCCTTCAATCAAGGCCCAACCTTTGGGTACGTCTTTCAGGGGAATGAGAGATTCTAAGGGCACCGCCTCTGAAGATGCTCCATTCCAAATAATCATCAAAATCAATAGAGACAAAATAATCGGTTTTTTGTGTGGCATGTCTTTCTCTGAACCTCCGAAGTTTAAACGTCGAACTGCCTGCCTGCGGCAGGCCCTGAACCGTGCTTGTACAGGGCAGGCGGGCGAACTATTAACTCTTGAGCTAATTGCATCTGGGCCCGAATATCAAGTCCTCTTCTGCAAATGATGGAGCAGGATGGGCACTCTGAGCAACGTTGAACGTCCGGTGTCGTAATAATTTGTAAAGATTCTTTCAGAAGAGAATCTTTCTCGTATCCGTCATGATACATCACCAGTCTCAACAGATCACGATGCGGCACTCCGTAAGGGCATTCACCAGTGCACCCACCACACATCGTACAAATCCTCCTTTGGAGAAAGGAGTGATACTGTTTTAGCGATTGTAAGTCTCCTTTTGTAAAAAAAGTTCCCATGACAGCCGCACACTCCTCGATCTGCTCAACCGTGGTGACACCTGGCACAGCCATCGATATGTTCTGATCCGTCAACACATATTTGAGGGCAGCCTGGTGGGGACTGAGGCCCCCTATTTTCTCCTTCTTATATCCCCCCGCCTGGGTCTTCATGGCCACAATTCCTATTCCTGATTTTGCTGCCAATCCCACAGCCTCTCTTAAACCTTTTGAGTGTGTGAAATTGTATGAAACCAGAGCCACATCATGAACGTTCGACTTTGCTGCCTCTCTCAAAAGGGAAGCCATATTGGAATGCGAAGAGAACCCCGCAAATCTTACCTTGCCTTCCTTCTTCATCTTCTCCATGAATTCAAATAGTCCGCGGTCAGAAACCTCTTCAGTCAAACTGTGGCCATGCCATACGAGGACGTCGATATAGTCGGTTCGGAGCCGCCGAAGGCTTCTCTCCACAGAAGCCCGCATCTTTTTTTCAATATTGGGATGCACTTTCGTCTGAATGAAGACCTTCTCTCTTTTCCCTTGGAAGACTTTACCCACCATCTCTTCGTTTCGACCCCACATATAGCAGTCCGCTGTATCATAAAAATTGATTCCAAGATCATAAGCTCGATGAAGAACGGTTGGATCACTGCAGTTCATCACCCCCATGCTCACGACGGTTACTTTCAATCCTGTTCTTCCAAGGGTTCGATACTCAAGATTTGGCGTCTTTTCGCTCTTCCCTAAAGATGGTCTCACTTTCAGGATATTGGGAGCAGCGATTCCCAAAAGTGTTGATGAGATGGTTTTGATAAATTTCCTTCGCTCCATCATTTTTGAAAGCACCTATGCCTCCGTAAGGATGAATGTTTTTTTACTCATTATTACTTTAAATAGCCCGATTTTCAATGATAATGCTCTGATATTTCTAAATTCTGGCGGGACGAAGAGAAATTTCTCGATGCCATGGAGTCCATTTACGCAAAGGCATCAGCTGTTGGATTAAGTATATTTCTCGGTGAGGAAATTTCTCCTCACTCCATCCCTCCCCCAGATGAGG
>CAZFJD010000294.1:607-4073 GCA_964518775.1 uncultured Syntrophaceae bacterium | reverse complement strand
ACGATCAATTGAAAGATAGGTGGGAAGATGAGCATGATCCTGAGCCGCTTATCTCTCAAGACCTGAATCAACTCTTTGATAAAAAGAAATCGAACCCTTCCAAACATCTTTTATCCTTGCGGAAAATGGTCTTTGGGTTAAGGTTAGGAAGCCCGTTTGGGTCAGGTTAAGGGGTTAAGGCTAAAGATTTTTTAAACCAATGACCTAACCCATCAACGAAACGGGCATCTTAACCTTAGCCTCGACCTTAACCTAAACTTTTTGCTTTACCTCAACTCCTTTTTAAAACTCTTTGTTGCAACGAGGAGCCCTGCTATTGCCATTCCAATTAATATCAGGGTCTCCTGCCAGAGAAAGGAGATGTCTGCTCCCTTGAGAAAAATCTCCTTGAGCATGGTCACATAATATCTTGGAGCAATTCCATAGGTGATGATTTGGAGCCATAAGGGCATGTTCGAAATGGCAAAGGTAAAACCCGATAGGAGGAATGTTGGAAGAAAACCGATGATCATAGCCATCTGATTAGCGAAAATCTGGGTTCTCGCTATCGTGGAGATGGTCATGCCGAGCGCCAAGGCAACGAGGATATAGATGGAAGAGAGGAGAAAGAGCAGCATCACGCTCCCTCTCAATGGTACTTGGAAGACCCATTTGCCCATCAGAACAGCTAAGCAGAGGTCAACAAGGCCCAAGAAAAAGTAAGGGAATAATTTTCCAATAATCAGTTCCCCTTTTCGAACTGGGGTGGAAACGAGGAGTTCCATCGTTCCCCTCTCCCATTCTCGAACGATCACCTGACCCGTAAGAAGCACCCCAATAATCGACATGATGACTGCCACAAGCCCGGGGATAAAATAATTCTTCGATTCTAATTCCTCGTTGAACCAGATCCTTGTCCGGCCCTCTATGGGAAGATCGAGCCTCTCGCGACCCATTCGTTCTACTTTTAAAAAGGTTTTCTCTTGAGTGTATTGCCGGGTGATGGCTTGGACATAACCGAGGATGATGTTGGCCGTATTGGAATCGGTTCCGTCTAACAATATCTGGACAGGAGCCTTCTTCCCAGCTTTGACGGTCTTTGAAAAATCCCATGGAATGACCAATCCCATCTTCACCCGACCCTTGTCGATGAGTCTCTTTATCTCTTTTTCATCCTTCGCAAAAATTTGGAGGCTGAAATAAGGAGAGGCGCTGAATCGATGGATGAAGGATAGACTTTCCTGACTCTTATCTCGATCCAAAACAGCCATGGGTACCTTCTTCACATCGAGGGTGACAGCATAACCAAAGAGGAGCATGAGGATGGCCGGCATCAGGATCACCAATGCCAGGCTTCTCGCATCTCGGTAGATATGGAGGAACTCCTTTTTGGCAATGGCCCAGGTCCGAGAAGGTTTCACTGTTCCTCCCTCTCGATCAATGAGACAAAGACATCCTCTAAGGAAGGCCTGATCCAATCCATTCTTTCCAAAAGAACTCCATGTTTTTGAAACAGAGCAGAGATCTCTCGCTCCAATTCGACTTTTTCTTTACCGATCACATGGAGGCAATCTCCGAAAACCGCTGCCTCAGAAATCCAGGACTCTTTTTTTAGAAGGTCCAGAGCCGAAATGAGTGGGTCGGCCTTGACCTCCATCACCCCTTGAGAAAGGGTCTTCAGTTTCAACTCAGAAGGAGTCCCGAGGGCGATGATCTTCCCCTGATAGATCAGGCCCAACCGATCGCAATATTCTGCTTCGTCCATGTAGTGAGTCGTCACAAAGGTCGTCACACCTCTTGCCCCCATTTGCTGGATCAGGCTCCAGAAATTTCTTCGTGAGACTGGGTCTACTCCGGATGTGGGCTCATCGAGAAAGAGGATGGATGGTTCATGCAGAATCGCACAGCCCAATGCCAAACGCTGCTTCCAGCCGACAGCCAGTGTCCGTGTAATCCTATCTCGAAGCTCTGTCAGTCCGGCCATCTTGAGGGCCTGCTCCTCTCTCTCCCTCTGGACTGAGCCCCACAGGCCGTAGATGCCTCCGAAAAAGTGGAGGTTCTCCAGAACCGTCAGATCTTCGTAGAGCGAGAATTTTTGGGACATATAGCCGATCACCTGTTTGATCTTTTCGGGCTCTCTCATGATATCGAATCCGGAGACTCTGCCTCGTCCGGAGGTTGGCATCAAAAGGCCACAAAGCATGCGGATGGTGGTCGATTTTCCAGCACCATTGGGCCCAAGAAATCCAAAGATTTCACCCTCCTTCACCTGGAAATGGATGTGGTCCACGGCGACGAAATCCCCGAATGTCTTGACAAGATCTTCTACTTCAACAGCAAAAGAAGCCATAGCTGGTGTTCCAACGAACGATGCAAAATGATAATCCTCCCTTACCCCCCTTTAGAAAAGGGGGGATGGGGGGATCTGGCTTGTACGATGGAGATAAATGCATCTTCGAGAGATGGTCTGACCTCCGTCAAATCCAGAATCTCCATCCCTCCCCGTCTTAGAACTTCTCGAATCAACCTCTCTCCTTCCTGAGGGTCGTCCACCAAGACATGGATTTTATCTCCAGACAGGACGAGGCTACGGAGTGATTCATTCCCTTCCAGCATTTTCATTCCTTTTCGATGATCTTCTAACCTCAGTTCCAAAACCTTTCTTCCCATTTGCCCTTTTACGGCGGAAGGCGTGTCAGTCATCAACAATTCTCCCTGATAGATTAGACCAATGCGGCTGCATCGCTCGGCTTCATCCAGGTAAGAAGTTGAAAAGAGAATGGTCACTCCCTCTTTCAATAGTTCGTAAAGGATGATCCAGAAATCCCTCCGAGAGAGAGGATCGACGCCAGTCGTCGGCTCATCTAAAAAAAGGATCTGCGGGGTATGGATTAAGGCACAGATCAACCCTAACTTCTGTTTCATCCCACCAGAAAGGTCCTGAGCCTTTCGCTTCCCAAAGGGTCCCAGATTCGCAAATCGAAGGAGCCTTTCGATCCTGCTCCTTCTCTCCTTCTTTGAAACCTGATAGAGGTCTGCGTAGAAGTGGATGTTTTCAAGAACGGTCAGATCTCCATAGAGCCCAAATCGTTGGGGTAGATAACCCACCTTCTCTTTTAACGATTCAGCCTCCTTTCGAATATCACACCCAGCCACCCATGCATCTCCTTCGTCAGGTGGAAGAATTCCACACAGCATCCGTATGGTTGTCGTCTTTCCAGAGGCATCTGGTCCCACCAAGCCGAAGATCTCACCGGCCTTCACCTCCAGGTTCAGTTGCTTCACTGCAGTCAATGATCCAAATGTCTTAGTGAGATGGGTTGTTTGAATGGATAACATATAAGATAAGCACCAAATTCCAAGCACCAAATCCCAAATAAATTCCAATTTCCAAAATTCAAAGTCTCAAGGGAAATCCTTTTGGTTATTAGAAATTGGGATTTGGAGCTTGTTTGGAATTTGTAATTTGTGATTTGGGATTTAAGGA
>CAZFJD010000294.1:0-597 GCA_964518775.1 uncultured Syntrophaceae bacterium | reverse complement strand
TCCAAGATTTTTTCCATTCAACCGTTGCAATTATGGCTTTTGAGGTGACGATGATAGCAAAATTTTCCCATCGGCTGGCATTCCGGGTTTTAGTTCCCGATCTGGATTCGGAATATCTACCTTGATGCGGTAGACTAAAGTAACCCTCTCTTTCTCCGTCTGAATCTGTTTGGGTGTAAATTCAGCTTGAGAAGAGATGAAGGAGATCCTTCCTTTATAAACCTTCTGTGGCCGAAGGTCTGTTGTCACCATCACCTCCTGACCCCATTTCACCTTACTGAGGTCCGTCTCTGGAATGTAGGCCTTCAGCCAGACATTCTCAATATCGCCAAGGGTAAGGATCGATGTCCCTGGGTTGACCACCTCACCGATCTCTCCGGATTTGACCAGAACAACCCCGGAGATGGGCGCATGGAGAACTGTGTAACTGAACTGTGTTTCTGCCAGTTTTAAGGAGGCCTGGGCCTGTTCCACCTGAGCCCTGGCATCTTCAATATCCTCTTTTCTCGGCCCCTCCTTCACTAACTGATAATTTTCAGTGGCCTTCTGTAACGCAGCCTTGGCGACCTTATAAGCGGTCTCTGAATTATCCAGGGT
>CAZFJD010000293.1:0-4089 GCA_964518775.1 uncultured Syntrophaceae bacterium | reverse complement strand
AGAATGAAGGGGTAAGCCCTCCAGGAAGTCACAAACCCAATACAGCCATTGCCCAAGCTTATTACAACAAAGTCTTCGGGATCAAACGCATCGCAACCGAGACGGGTGCTGGACAATGGGGTAGTGCTCTCAGTTTCGCCTGCTGTCTCTACGGCTTGGAGTGCAAAGTCTATATGGTGAGGATCAGCTATGATCAGAAACCTTATCGCCGCCTGATGATGAACACATGGGGAGCAAACTGCGTTCCCAGCCCGAGCAAAGACACGAATGCAGGACGAAAAACGTTAGAGCAAAACCCGGATCATCCAGGGAGTCTTGGGCTTGCGATCAGCGAAGCTGTTGAAGATACTGTCACTTCTAAGGACACGCGGTATTCTCTCGGAAGTGTTTTGAACCATGTACTCATGCATCAAACGATCATTGGCCTGGAGGCGAAGAAACAGTTAGAAAAATTTGGAGAGAAGAAGGTCGATGTGGTGACAGCTTGTGCTGGTGGAGGGAGTAATTTCGGAGGTATTGCCCTTCCTTTTGTCTTAGACAAGATTAATGGGGCCAATATCACAATTGTCCCTGCGGAGCCAACCTCGTGCCCTACCATGACCAGAGCCCCCTTTGTTTATGACCATGGCGATACGGCTGGTATTATCCCCTGGGCTCCCATGCACAGCCTCGGACATACCTTCGTCCCACCGCCCATTCATGCTGGAGGTTTGCGGTATCACGGTATCGCCCCGATCCTCAGCCAATTGATTATCGAGGGACTGATTGAACCCAGGGCTTACAATCAATTGGAGTGTTACGCTGCCGCTGTCCAATGGGCGAGAACTGAAGGAGCCATTCCTGCTCCGGAAACCAGTCACGCCATTTGCACGGTGATTGAGGAAGCAAAAAAGGCAAAAGAGGAAGGGAAGGAGAAAGTTATCCTTCTGAATTGGAGTGGACATGGCCTCATGGATTTGGGTGGCTACGACTCCTACTTCAGCGGAAAACTGGTCGACTACCCATTACCAGAGGAAGAAATGAAGAAATCCCTTAAGGCCATTGAAGGATTCCCGAAGCCGAAGATGTTGCGAAAGGGAAAACCGGTTTAATCGAAAAGGATCCTACGGACCTCACAGGTCCGTAGGATTTTTATTTGAATGGGCTTGTGATAAAATACTCAAATGATTGAAGAACACGATAGCTTAATCATTCGATGCCCTCAATTAGGTGGAGAAGTTCCCTTTCAATATTGCCGCACTGTAAATGAGGACCTTCCATGCCGTAGAATTATTATCTGCTGGGAGTTCAGAATAGAGATCGCCAAATTTTTGAATGAACATTATTCGATAGAGCAAATCCAGCGTGCTTTAGCACCGACCACTGAGACAAGACTCGAGACGATTCTCAACCTCATCGAAAAAGCGAAAAAAATTAAAGAGGAAGAGGGGTGAGGGGATGTTGATCTCGGATCGTTTAGCCAATATTAAACCCTCCGGCGTGAGGCGGATCTTTGATCTCGCCCGACAGATGAAAGATCCCATCAATCTAAGCATTGGAGAGCCCGATTTCGACATTCCGGAGCCTCTCAAAGAGGAAGGCATCGAATGGATTCGAAAAGGGTTTAACAAATATACTCCCACCCAGGGCATCCCTGAGTTGAGAGAGAAGGTCGCTTCCCATCTCAAAAAGAAAGGGGTTCATTTTGAAGAGGTGATGCTGACCGCTGGGGTCACCGGTGGCCTTCTTCTCGCCAGCCTCGCCCTCATCAATCCGGGCGATGAGGTCATCATCCCAGATCCCTTCTTTGTCATGTATGAATACCAGGTCCTTTTGATGGGAGGGATCCCAGTCTTCGTCGATACCTATCCCGATTTCAGACTCAGGGAGGAAGCGATTCGTAAGAAATTATCATCCAAGACAAAGTTCATCATCGTCAACAGCCCCAATAACCCTGCGGGAACAGTTTACCCAAAGGACGACCTGGTCATGGTGGCAAGGATTGCTCGCGAGAGAGGCCTTTTGATCCTCTCCGATGATATCTATGATAATTTTGTTTTCGACGAACCTTCCTGCCCGTGCATGGGACAAATCTATGCAAAGACCTTAACATTTGGCGGATTCTCGAAGGGCTGGGCGATGACCGGATGGAGGCTCGGGTACGCAGCAGGTCCTCGGGATATTCTCCAGCAGATGATCACCCTTCAACAGTATACATTCTCGAGCGTCAATTCCTTTGCCCAAAAGGCAGCGATCAAGGCCCTCGATTTTAATGTGGATGACTACATTGAGCGGTATAAAAAGAAGAGAGATCTCATCTACGAAGGTCTGAAGGAAAGGTATCGGGTCCAAAAACCCCTGGGTGCCTTCTATATCTTTCCAGAGGTCCCAGGAGGAAATGGGGAGGCTTTTGTAGAGCGGGCCATTCAAAAGAATCTTTTCATCATTCCAGGCAGCGTCTTCTCAAAAAGAAATACCCACGTCAGAATCTCCTTTGCGGCATCGGAAGAGATACTTCTTAGAGGAATTGAGATTCTCAATCAAATGGTTTAAAATTTTTTTGGTGAGTTATACTCTCATACTTCTCTCCATTCTCCGTAGCAGGGTTATTGCGGAGGACAGGCATTAAGGAGGGAGGCTTGCCAGCAAGGCAGAGGCGAGATTGGTGATGTTAGAAGATAAAGAAAAAAGGGTTCTTCTTGGTAATGAAGCAATTGCAAGAGGGCTCGTGGAGGCCGGATGTCAATTTTTTGCTGCCTATCCTGGAACCCCCAGTTCAGAAATCTTGCCGGCTGTGGTTCGCTTTAAGAAGGAGAACAATCTCGACATTTACATTGAGTGGTCCACCAACGAAAAGGTGGCCTTCGAGAATGCCCTCGCTGCATCCTATACAGGGAAACGGGCTGCTGTGGCCATGAAGCAAGTTGGGTTAAATGTGGCTACCGATCCCTTGATGAGTTCCGCCTATATTGGAACGATTGGCGGATTTGTGATCATCACTTGTGACGATCCGGGGCCTTATTCTTCACAGACTGAACAGGACACCCGCTTTATGGCTATGTTTGCAAAGGTTCCGGTTTTCGATCCGGCAAATCCAAAAGAAGCCCAGCAGATGTTGCCCGTCGCCTTCGATCTTTCGGAAAAATACCAGATTCCTGTTATTCTTCGTCCGGTATTAAGGGTTTCTCACGCACAGCAAACAGTCACTTTCAATCCTATCCGAAGAATTGAAAGAAAGGCCAGCTTCCCACGGAATCCACAGCGATGGAGCGCAACACCCAGATTTCGGTTCATCCTCCATAAGCAGCTCAATACAAAGCTCAAAAATATTGCCGAAGAGTTCAACTCGATGACCTCTCTCAATTTTATTGAGAATGATCGGGAAAAGGCGGTTTTGGGAATTATTGCTGGTGGAATTGGTTATGCCATTGCTCGAGACATCCTTCTTGAGAAGGGTCTACAGAAAGAAATCCCTATCCTTAAGATAGGGACTCCGTTTCCCTTCCCTACTGAAATCGTTGAAGCCTTCCTCCAGAAATGTGACCATGTCCTGATCCTTGAGGAGACTGAACCGGTCATTGAACTTCAGATCCGTGACAAGTCAAAAGTCATTGGCCGATTGGATGGACCCGTTCCCAACGAAGGTGAAATGCTTCCTGAAACGATCACTCAGGTGATAGGAGATCTCTGCCGGAAACTCTCCATTCCCGTGGAGGAAAGCCCCTCCACTCTATCTTTGGAAAAAATGGTGGCCGGCCTTGGTTTACCTATTCGTCGGCCCACCCTCTGCTCAGGATGTCCTCACCGGGCTTCCTTTTTTGCCATTAAAAAAGCCTTTCCCAATGCTATCTTCCCCAGTGACATCGGGTGCTATACCTTGGGGATGAATATGGACTCGGTCGATACTTGCCACGACATGGGCGGAGCCATCACCATTGCCAGTGGTCTCTATCAAGCCTATCATCAAGATGGCAAAGACATCCCCATTATCGCGACCATTGGGGACTCAACGTTTTACCACTCCGGACCTCCTGGGCTTCTCAATGCTGTTTATAATGGAGCACGCTTCGTTCTCGTCATCCTTGACAATTCCATTACAGCCATGACAGG
>CAZFJD010000292.1:0-4121 GCA_964518775.1 uncultured Syntrophaceae bacterium | reverse complement strand
CAAGTTTCGTCCCCGATTACAGCGGCGTGGCCGCCCCCGACTCTCACGGGGTTCCCCTTTCGGCATTCAGCCACCCGAATACGGATCAATTTTTTTATTGGATATCATAATCTCGGAGTAAATGTCAAATTCAAAAAGCTTAAGAATACGGATAGGACTGCAAATGGAAGATTTCTTACGATTGGAAATAACATGAGTGGAGGAAGAATTGACAATGTGGGAAAATTATAGTATTTTTGGGCACATAAAGGGATTTTCCTTTCAATATTCTAAACCTATTAGAAATTGATTTCCAGATGGTGATCGATTGAAGGAGTTTCTTTCTCTCGTTTCAAGACCGGTTAGGTATCTTGGCCAAGAGATCAATTCGGTTAGAAAAGATCCCAGCCAAGTGAGGTTAAACTTCTGTCTCGCCTTCCCGGATGTCTATGAAGTTGGAATGTCCCATCTTGGGATTCAAATCCTTTACGGCATCCTGAATGGTAAGAAATGGGTTGCCTGCGAAAGGGCTTTCGCACCCTGGGTCGACATGGAGAAGGTCTTAAGGAGGAAGAGGATTCCTCTTTCCTCCGTCGAGTCGTCCATCCCTCTCAATCAATTTGATATACTGGGCTTCTCTCTCCAGTATGAGCTCTCTTTCACCAATGTCCTTAATATGCTTGACCTCTGCAGTATCCCTTTATTTTCGCAGGAGAGAGATGAGCGGTTCCCTCTCCTCATCGCTGGAGGTCCAACGGCCTTCAATCCAGAGCCGATTGCCGATTTCTTCGATGGCATTGTCATTGGAGATGGTGAGGAAGTCGTTCTCGAGATTTGTGATCGGGCACTCCAGTGGAAAGAAACGAAAGGGAAAAAAGAGGATCTTTTAGAATCGCTCGCCCAACTCGAGGGGCTCTATGTCCCCAGTCTCCACACGGAGGGTCAGAAGGTTCGCAAGAGGTTTGTTTCCGATCTCAATGAAGTCCCTTTTCCTACCTGCCCGATTCTCCCGTACATGAGGGTGATTCACGACCGTCTCAGTGTAGAGATTGCCAGAGGATGCAAGAGGGGATGCCGTTTCTGCGAGGCTGGATTCATCAACAGGCCTTACCGTGAGAGGAGCCCCAGGACGATTCAGGAAATCCTCAACGCCTCACTCCAACACACGGGTTACGAGGAGGTGTCCTTGCTCTCTCTGAGTGCGGGCGATTACTCGTCTATCGGGCCACTTATCTCTACCCTGATGGACAAATTCGAATCGAAAAAGGTAGCTATCTCTTTTCCCTCCTTAAGGATTGAGAGTATCGTGGGCCATCTCGCCCAGGAGGTGAAACGGGTTAGGAAAACAGGATTCACAATTGCACCGGAGGCTGGCACCGAACGGCTCCGGAGGGTCATCAATAAAGAGATGGATGAGGAGATCCTTTTTCAAGGGCTGAGGGATCTCTTCTCAAAGGGCTGGAAGAACATCAAGCTCTATTTCATGATAGGACTTCCAACAGAGAGGGAAGAAGATTTAAGGGGGATCATCGACCTCTCCAGAAAAATCTTATCGGTGGGAGAGGAACAGAAGATCCATCCCAACGTCAACGTCAGCGTCTCCACCTTTGTCCCGAAACCACACACCCCGTTCCAATGGGAGTCCCAAATGCCATTGGAGAGGATGAAGGAGAAGCTCCTTTTTCTGAAAGGCGAGTTAAAGCGAAACCGCCTCCAGTTTAAGTGGCAAGACCCTCATCTCAGTTTTTTGGAAGGGATCTTTTCAAGAGGGGATCGAGCCCTCTCCAAAGTTTTGGTCGAAGCCCATCGGGTCGGCTGCCGCTTCGACGGCTGGAGCGATCAATTCAACTACACCTTGTGGGAGGAGGCTTTCGAGAAGGTGGGGCTGGAGATGGCTCTCTTAACACGAAGAAGGGATTTCAAAGAGACCGTTCCGTGGTCTTTCATCGAGACAGGAATTGAGCCAAAATTCCTCTGGGAGGAATGTCAAAGAGGTCTGAGGGAGGAGAGTAGTCCTCCATGTCCGGGAGACGATTGCCGTCGGTGCGGAATCTGTGACGGGAAGACGATACAGGTGAAGGAAAACGAACCTGACGAAATCCTCTCCTCTGAAAAGAGGACGAGAGGAGAAACTCGAAGAAAAGGAATCAGGAAAAGGGTCCGTTTAAGATTCACCAAGAAAGGGGAGATTCGGTTCCTCAGCCACTTAGAACTTGCTCATCTCCTCTATCGAGCCTCAAGGAGGGCTGACCTTCCTCTATGCCATTCCGAGGGTTTTCACCCAATGCCCAGGATCATCTTTGCAACAGCCCTCCCCGTAGGCATGGAAAGCCTAACGGAGATCGTCGATCTTGAATTGGAAGGCCGGATCCCCCCTCACGAGGTCATGGAGAAACTCAACCCAATGCTACCTCATGGAATTAAAATCATGGGAGCTGAGGAAGTTCCCCTCCACTCCCTCCCGGCCATGCTTTTCCATCGCTCGGTCTATTGGATTCCAGTGGATCATCTTATCTCAAGGGAAGAAGTCGCCACCAAGATCGAAAGGGCATTAGAGAAGCGTCAATTCCTGATTCACCAAGAGAGAAAAGGGAAGAGGAGAAGCGTGGACGTTCGACCTTTGATTGAGAGCGTGGAGATCACCGAGAACGGCCAGGAATGGGGTGAACCCTATGGTTGGGGAATAAGACTGGTTCTCCGAAATGAAGGAAGAAGGACGGCAAAGCCTTCAGAGATTGTTGGAACCCTACTCAGTTTGGAGAGGGAGGCCCTGGCCCAATGTAAAATCATTAAGTTGGAATGATGGAATTTTGGAATATTGGCATCTAGAAACTGTGAATGATTAGTTGATTCCTCTTCTCTTAAAAACCCATCATTCCGTTATTCCATTATTCCAATCGCACGTTTTAACTTTTACGGAGTGCTTATGGCGAATGAGCTGATCATCAATGTGAGGCCGCAGGAAACAAGGGTTGCCTTATTGGAGGACCGGGTCCTTGCAGAACTTTATATCGAGCATACCAAGGATCGGGGGATTGTGGGAAATATCTACAAAGGGAAGGTCGTGAAGGTGTTGCCAGGGATGCAGGCTGCCTTCGTCGAGATCGGATTGGAGAAGGCTGCCTTTCTTTATGTCACCGATGTGTATGGCGGGATGGAAGATTATGAGGAGATGGGTTTTCCGAGAGAGGAGATGACAACCGATTTCACTCCGTCATCGCAGATCGAAGACCTCCTGTCCGAAGGTCAAGAAGTCTTGGTTCAGGTTTCTAAAGAACCCCTTGGCACAAAAGGGACACGAGTCACTTCCCACATTACATTGCCAGGCAGGTATCTCGTCTGTATGCCCACCTTCGATCATGTCGGTGTCTCCAGGAGGATCAAGGATGAGAAGGAGCGGAGGAGACTAAGGGAGATCATCCAAAGCATCAAACCCCCTTCCGGGGGATTCATCGTCCGAACGGCAAGTGAGGGAGCAGAACCTGACGAGATTCGAAATGACATGGAGTTTCTTCTTCGTCTCTGGAATAACATTCAGAAGAAGAAGGAAAGCTCCGCTGTCCCTTCCCTCATCCACAGCGACCTGACCATGGTCCTCCGGGTGATCCGTGACATCCTCTCCCCACAGGTCAACCGGATCATCATCGATTCCGAGGAAGAATATGAGAATATCGTCTCTTTCATCAATACCTACATGCCCAAGCAAAAATACGAGATCACTCTGTACGAGAGAGAAGAACCGATCTTTGACGCCTACGGCATTGAGATGGAGATCGATAAAATTTTGGGCAGAAAGATTTGGCTCAAATCCGGGGGTTATATCGTCATCGACATGTCTGAGGCTCTCGTGGCCATCGATGTCAATACTGGCAGGTATGTGGGAAAGAGAAATTTGGCCGATACGATTCTCAAGACCAATCTGGAGGCTGCCAAAGAGATCGCTTACCAGTTGAGGCTTCGGAATATCGGAGGGATCATCATCATCGATTTTATTGACATGGAAAGGGAAGGAGACCGCGAAAAGGTTTACCAGACCTTGGAGGAGGCCATCAAAAAAGATCGACAGAAGACCACGATCTGTAAAATCTCAGAACTGGGCTTGGTGGAGATGACTCGAAAGCGAACACGGGAGAACATCTCCA
>CAZFJD010000291.1:0-4123 GCA_964518775.1 uncultured Syntrophaceae bacterium | reverse complement strand
AACGGCAACCTTCGATCATTTCACGGTCACCCCCCATCACAGCACGGCCAAGGACCTTGACGGCCAGCTTGCCGCCAGACTTCTCTTCGACAACAGCTTTCCACTTGTCCAGGCCTTGATGGATTGTCGTTTCCGGAAGCGCGACCGTGGCAACCCGTATCTCTTTAGCACCCACAGGTCTTGAAATGAAAAAAGCCACTAAGAAAAGAAAACATAGACCCGCTACCCATAAACCCTTCAACATTCTCTTCGCTTCCATCTTCTTCCTCCTTTCCATTTGATTAGTTAAAAAATTACTCCTCGATCCCTGCGAGCCGCTTTGCGCAGTGCTTTTTATAGTTGAGATCCGATTCCCTGAAGATGGTGACCCGGTGGGCTGCCGGCGAACCTCCACCATGAATATCTGAGATCGTATCCGCACTCTCCATGGCCATCTTCTCAATGAGCCGCAACATCTTGATCCTCTTCTCCACCGGCACGCCAGTTGCCCCCTTCAAATATTTCTTCAGGAGCTCACCGATCTCGGGGTTCTCGAAGTCTCGGTCAGAAGGCAGATCGGCCACAAACCCACCTGCAATGTCGATCATGAGCCGCGTGGCTTCGGCCATCTCTTTTCCCTCATGGATCTTTGAGGCATTGGCCAAGATCGGATCGATGAAAAAGGTGCCCGAAGGCTCCTTCTTCCCTTCATAGGAGGCTGCCAAACTGCAACCGTAAAGGGTTTCTGCCATGTGAATCAGGTCGATGATCTTCTCCTTGTGGTGACTTGCTTGCGCCGTGGCATTATATTCCATCATCATCAAGGCTGCACCGGTCATGGCATCGATCTTCCCTGCCTTGCAGCCACCATGGGATTGGCGATGAAAAGCAGAAAAACGGCTCACCATCTCTCCGGCAAATTCAACTTCTCTGAACATGAAGACCCGATCCCACGGCACCAATACCTCATCGAAGATGAGGGTTGGGCAGTATTTGCTATATCGGATATTTCCGCAATCCACCCCCTCTATTTCACGGGTGTCCATCGAATTTCTTCCCACCACATGGATGAGATTCTTCGTATCCGAAGGGATCGCAAAGGCCAAAGCATAATCCTCATCTCCTTTTCCCATGGCGCGCGTGGGAAGCACAATGACCTCATGGCAACTGAGTGAACCTGTCTGGTGAACCTTGGCTCCATTGACAATGATTCCCTCCTTTGTCTGATCGACCACGCGAAGGTACATATCCTTATCGGCCTGCTCATGAGGACTGAGACTCCGATCGCCTTTGACATCGGTGACGCTGGCATTGGCGGTCAGATCATTGGTCTGCACGTACTTGAGAAATTCCCTGAAACGATCATAATAATGGGTCTCGTATTTCTTATCGATGTCGTAGGTCACAATCGAAAGAGTACAGAGGCAGTCCAATCCCGTACATCTCTGGTGGCACGTCCCTACATACCCTCCAAGGGTGCGGTTGATCCGCACCCTCACGACAAGGTCTTCGATCGATTGCGGTGGCAAGGTAAATCGATTGACCAATTCACCTGTGAACGGGGAGATGGTAGTCATGAGGCTTCGATATTTTTCGTGTTGCGTCAGCTCATAGGTTGCACCCGTGGCATTGATCCCCGCGCGGATGCGGGGATTATCGACCACATTTTCCATCCTCTCACCAAACATATAAACCGTAGGCTTTAGTTTTCTCAGACTTTTAAGGTACTCTTCGAATGTTTTGACAGCCATGTCTTTCCTCCCTTTTAAAGATCTTAAGCCCAAATTTCAAAACCCAAATGTCAAATGAATGACAAATGTCTCAATGTCAGAATATCTATCATTTGACATTTTAAATTTGAGCTTTATTTGAAATTTGAACTTTGACATTTGACATTTAGAACAACTGAAGTCCTCTCCGAAAAGCGTTGAGGTTCAGTGTAATCGCTTTCTTCGGTACGCTCACCTCGATAGCCTTCTCCATCGATTCCACAGAAAGGAGGCCTGTTTTCTTGAGGAGAGCACCCAAAATGATCAGATTGGCCACGACGATGTTGCCCATCTCCTTATCGGCAATGCTTGTGGCAGGGATGGCCAGAGTAGCATAATCTCCTGGTTTCGCTCCCTTCACCAGATCGGAATCGATCACCAGTAGCCCCTTCGATTTAATTCGACCAATATATTTTTGAAGGGCATCTTCTGCCAGGACAATCAGAATATCCGGTTTTCTTACCTGAGGATCTGAGACAGGTTCATCAGAGATGATCACCTCTGCCCTGGCTGAGCCACCCCTTAGCTCTGAGCTGTACGATTGGGTTTGAACAGCCTGCTTTCCTTCGAACAGAGTGGCTGCTGTACCTAAAAGAACAGCTGACAGAACAACCCCTTGTCCGCCTACCCCTCCAATGAGGATCTCTGTGCGGCTCATTCGACTCCTCCTCGCGCCTTACTCTTCATCTTTTTCACTTCCTCCAACATCTCGGGTTTCTCCATATCGACCAATTCTCCCACTACGATTTTGTCTTTCAATTCCTCTTCTGAGAGTTTCCCTGCTTCTTTGGAAGAGATCGAGCGTTTCTTATAATCTTCGAGCATCTCGACGGCGCTCCCCACCCCTGTCTTTCTCCCAAATTGGATAGGGCACTGGGAGAAGACCTCAATAAAGGCAAATCCCTTCTTCTGGATCGCCTTCTTGATCGATTTGGTCAATTGTCTCGGATGGGCTGCTGTCCAGCAGGCCACAAAGGAGGCACCAGCTGCCATGACCAGCCTGGAGATATTGAAAGTGTTTTCAACCGTTCCATAGGGTGTGGTCGTCGTCTGAATGCCCATAGGCGTTGTTGGAGCGGCCTGACCTCCGGTCATTCCATAAATTCCGTTATTGAGACAGATGACGGTCATCTCCACATTTCTTCGGGCATTCTGGATCAGGTGATTTCCACCAATGGCTACCAGATCCCCATCTCCGCTGACCACCATCACCTTCTTCTCCGGAAGGCCCATCTTGATCCCGAAGGCAAAGGCGATCGGTCTGCCATGAGTAGTGTGGAGCACATCGGCATTGAAAAAGGGACTGGGAATCCACGCGGCACAGCCAATTCCTGAGACAAAGACAAAATCGTCCAGATCCATTCCGAGTTCATCGATGGCACGAAGAATGGATTGAGCGACTGTTCCGTCACCACAGCCCGGACAGAAGGTCGTGTGGGTTACCGACGGTCTTATAAACCGGTGATAGGGGTGGACAAGTTCATTCATTTTGCAACCTCCCGAATCTTCCTTAAGATATCCTCTGGGTTGTGGATCTCCCCAACAAGCCTCGGAGGCAGAAACGAAACCTCGGCAAAATGGGCTGCCTCCGCCTTAATATAGGGATAGATCTGACCCAGGTTGTTTTCTAAGACGATGACCTGTTTTGCCTTCTTGGCCATCTTGATGATCTCTTCTTCTGGGAAAGGCCAAATCGTAATCAGCCGAAGAGTCCCGACGGGAATTCCATCCTTTCTCGCCTGAGCGGCAGCCATAGCCGCTGCTCGGGCCACAGCTCCATAGGAGACCAGGACAATCTCCGCGGCTTCATAGTCCTTCTCCACAATGATGATCTCCTCTTTGTGCTTGAGGATCTTATTGCTGAGCTTCCGGATAAAATTGTCCAATGCCGAGATGTCAATGAGGTTTCGCTTTCCATATTCGTCATGGCATGAACTGGTGACGTGAGCCTTAAATCCCCTTCCAAAGATCGGCATGGGAGCCACATCCTCATCGAGAAAACCCTTGATCTTCTGTGGATCGGTCCCTGACTCAGGAATCTTCCGATATTCCGTCTTGATCTTCTCCGGTTCCGGGATGATCACTTCCTCCCGCATGTGCCCCACGAAAGCGTCAGAGAGAATGAAGACCGGTGTCCGGTATCTCTCGGCATAATTGAAGGCAATGACCGTATGATCGAACATCTCCTGAGGAGAAGAGGGACAGAGACCAATTATCTCGTAATCGCCGTGGGAGCCTCGCTTTGCCTGAACCATATCGCCCTGAACGCCGACAGTAGGCATCCCTGTCGTTGGAGCACCTCTCTGGACGTTTACGATGACGCACGGTGTCTCCACACCTATGGCAAAACCGATGTTCTCCAGCATCAGGCTGAT
>CAZFJD010000290.1:0-4133 GCA_964518775.1 uncultured Syntrophaceae bacterium | reverse complement strand
AAATGGGGGAGGGCAAGGAATCAAATCCGTCTTTTCTTTTCCTCCAAGATAGGTTAATAAAAAAAAGATTATTTTCTGAGAAGGAGAATTCATTGATCGACTTCTTTTTCGAACCGAATGGAGTGGCAGTGGTCGGTGCTACGCCAGAACCTTACACTGGCGGCCGTAATCTGATCACAAACTTAACCCTCTCCTACAAGGGACCCATCTATCCTGTCAACCCTAAATATGACAAGATCCTCGGTCTCAAATGCTATCCCAGGGTTTCAGATATTGACGGGCCTATAGATGTGGCATTGATCTTCGTCCCCGCCCCAGCTGTCCCCCAAGTTTTGGAAGACTGCGCTGTCAAGGGTGTCCGAGGAGCAATTATTGAGTGCAGCGGCTTTGCTGAAGTTGGACCTGAAGGCAAGGCCTTGCAGGATCAGTGTGTTGCAATCGCACGCAAGGGAGGGATGCGGTTGTGGGGCCCTAACTGTATGGGTTTTATCGATACATCGAGGGGCCACGTCTTTTCATTTATCATCCCAGAGGCCTGGAAAAGGAGATTGAATCCTGGTGGAGTTTCCCTCATCGTCCAGAGCGGCCTATTGGCTGCCGGATTCATCACAACCCTCATGGGCAACAAAACCCTCGGACTGGCAAAGGTATTCTCCATTGGAAATAAGTGCGACGTAGAGGAGACCGAGTTGCTGGAATATCTTCTAAGAGATTCAACAACTAAAGTGATCGGCCTTTACTTGGAATCTTTTCTCAACGGACGTGGTTTTTTTGAGCTCTCTGCTTCATCAAGGAAACCGATTGTGGTGCTCAAAGGAGGGAAAACACCCCTCAGCGCCGAAGCCATAACCAGCCACACAGCTTCCCTGGCCGGCAATAATGAGCTAATGAGAGGGGTCCTAAAACAAGCCCATGTTCATCAGGCGGATGACTTTTTTGAGATGATCGATATTGCCCGTACTCTTGAAAAGGATTTTCACCTCCAACGATCCCCTCAAGGAAAAATGAGGATCGCTATCTTAAGTTACAGCGGAGCTTCTGGAATTGTCACCACAGATCACATGGAGAAGTATGATCTGACTTTGGCCCGTCTATCCCCTCAGACCCAGAAACGCTTGGAAGAACTTTCTCCTACGTGGATGCCTGTTAAAAACCCGGTTGATTATTGGCCAGCCATGGAAAAGCACGGACCATCCTTGGCATACAAACACGGGATTAAAGTTCTTCACGATGCCCCAGAAGTGGATGGTCTTATCATTCATCTATTTGTAGGATTTGGAAATTGGTATCTAAATATTAAAGAGATTATGTCCGTGATCCAAGGATCCCGGAAACCGATTCTGTTCTGGTTAATAGGTCCAGAAAGGGGCCGCGAACCAACACGAATGACACTAGAAGAACAGGATTGGCCAACTTTTTATGAGATCCACCGCACAGTTAAAGTGATGGCCAGCCTCTTCGCACAGTCTAAGTACAAACAAAGGGACCCTGAGATCCCATCCTTTGAATTATCGATCGCCCATTCATTGAAAGAGCTGGTAGATCGGGTTGACAAAAAACGAACCCACATATTAGATGAATTTGAATCTAAAAAATGGCTGAGGGCCCTTGGCCTCAATGTCGTCAGGGAAGTCATTGTTGAAGATGTTGACAAAGCCGTGACGATCGCAAACGAGATGGGCTACCCTGTTGTGCTTAAAGGTCTGATCGAAGGAAAAGTCCACAAGACCGAGGCCGGTCTGGTGAAACTGAATCTTTGGACGTCGGATCAAGTGAGATCAGCTTTTAAAGAAATGCGGAGCCTCAAAGGCAAACCCCAATCTTTTCTGGTCCAGCCCATGCTGAAAGGCGATCTTGAACTGATCGCAGGAATCATCCGAGATCCTCAGTTTGGACCTGCCGCCATGCTTGGACTGGGTGGAATATGGACAGAGGCATATAGAGATGTAGCTTTTCGGCTTGTTCCCTTAAGTGATAAAGATGTGGAGGAAATGGTTTCGGACTTGAAAGGGCAGGCTCTGTTCAAAGGCTATCGAGGCTCAAGACCGGTAAATATGAAGGCTCTTTCAGATTGGCTAACGAAATTGGGATCGCTTGCCCTAAAATTTGAAAAGATTGAGCAGATCGATGTCAACCCTCTTCTCATTATTGATGGAGAACCCGTAGCCTTGGACGCCACCATTATTCTCACGAAAGAATTATTAAGAGGAGCACATTGTAGCTTACATTACCCCCCGATAGGTCATTGCGAGGAGCAGTAGCGACGAAGCAATCTCAAGGCGAGATTGCCACGCCCTCTGGGCTCGCAATGACAGCCTTTTGCGATTCGGAATGTAAACTATTTCATGCTCTCAGTAATAAGTAAACACTTTATCCTACAAGGGGGAAACTTATGAAATTTGTGCGCTATCAAGTTCATGGGAAGATCTCTTACGGAATTTTGGAGGACGATACCATCCAGGAGATCCTCGGTTCTATCTTCGGGGATTTTAAGACCACTTCTGCAAAGTGTAGACTTTCTGAAGTGCGTCTCCTCCCTCCGGTCGAACCTACGAAAATCTTGTGCGTGGGTTTGAACTTTCGCGATCACATCGAGGAGCTTGGGGAAAAGACACCTGAATACCCCAGCCATTTTCTCAAGCCCCTCACAACAGTCATCGGGCCTGAAGATCCGATCCTTTATCCACGGATCGCTCGCAGGGTGGATTATGAAGGAGAGTTGGCAGCCGTGATCAAGGATCGGGTAAAGGATGTTCCTTTGGACAAGGCACTGGAGCATGTCTTGGGCTACACCTGCTTCAACGATATCACTGAACGGGAACTGACCCAAAAGCAGGGGCAGCTCACTCGAGCTAAGGGATTTGATACTTTTGCTCCCTTCGGGCCTTGCATCGCCACAGGACTCGATTCTTCTAAGCTCACTGTTCAAACTTATCTGAATGGAAAGTTGGTGCAGGAAGGCCAAACTGAGAATTTGATCTTTTCTGTCCCCTTTTTAGTCCACTACCTCTCTCAATGCATGACGTTGTTGCCAGGCGATTTGATCAGTACAGGAACTCCGAGAGGGATCGGTCCATTGAAGCCAGGAGATATCGTCGAGGTGACCATTAAGGGGATCGGAACTCTTCGTAATCCTGTACGGTCTATCCCCTAAAAACTAAACCAAATATCGAGTCAAGAGTGTAGGCATGACAACACCGGGGCTCTCAACGCGAGATCAAAGTGGATTTCGTCTCCCGCAATACCAAAATAGCGAGGGCAGGATTGAAATTAGAGCCGGATTTAAAGCATGAAATAGTCTAAACATTATTCTGTCATTACCCTCTTTTCCGGCCGGCGATGAGCAGCTAACGTTCCAGCATAAAATGAAGTTTTGCGAAGTAAAAAATTTGGGTGAGCCGTTGCGAACCCTTTTGTGTTATACGCCGTTTCACCTTTTCTATGTTCCTATTTGTCCTTTAAATTTAAACAACGTGGGAGCATCAAAAGTTAAAGAAAATTCCTTAATCCGCCTTTCCGCTAATTTTACGTATTCTTCATTTATCTCATATCCAACATAATGGCGTTTCGTTTTTATTGACGCAATTGCAGCCTGTCCGCTTCCTATAAATGGGTCTAAAACAACTTCCCCCTCAAAGGTATAAAGTTGAATCAGTCTATAAGGCAATTCGATTGGGAAAGGTGCTGGATGCCCCACTTTGGTGGCTGGTTCCGCAGCAAATGTCCATACGCTTTTAGTAAACTCAAGAAACTCCTCCTTAGAAATGGTGCTCTTTCTTCTTGGACTTCCTCTACTGAACATGCCCTTTGAGAAGATTAGAATATACTCATGAATATCCCTTAGCGTAGGATTTTTAGCCGAGAGCCAGCTACCCCACGCAGTTGAAGGACTACCACTTGAGGCTTTATTCCAGATGATCTCACCCCTCATTAAAAATCCTAAATCTAACATGTCCTCAACGATAAAGGCGTGAAGCGGAATGTATGGCTTTCTTCCAAGATTGGCGTTATTAATGCATACCCTACCGCCTGGGACGAGTACTCTCTTAACCTCGATCCACACCCTTTTCAAAAATTCCCTGTACTCGTTTAAGGTAAGGTTCTCGTCATACTCCTTTCCTACATTATAAGGC
>CAZFJD010000289.1:0-4139 GCA_964518775.1 uncultured Syntrophaceae bacterium | reverse complement strand
TTATTAAATCGGAAGCTTCGGCTATCTGTTTGAGAATGTCATATTTTGTATAACCGCAGGTTTCGACAGCTGTATGGATTCCATGTTCTCGGCATACCCTAAGTAATCCTAACGTAAAGGTTGGTTGAAACGTCGGATCTCCACCAGAGAGCGTTATTCCTCCTCGATCAGAGTGGTCAAAGAAAGGTTTATAGGGAAGTACGTTTTTCAACACTTGTTCTATTGACATCTGGTCTCCGACTTTCTGTAGAGCTTTTCCTAAGCACGCGTCAATGCAATTCATGCATCCTATGCATTTCTTTCTATCGATTCTTTTTTCTTTGTCTTTAATGATGGCGCCCGGGACAGGACAAACTTCCGCACACCGCATGCAATCTAGGCAGAGTGACTTACGGTAACAAATTTCTGGAGATGTATCTTGATTTTCCGGATTTTGGCACCAACGGCACCTTAACGGGCAACCTCTTAGAAAAATCGAAACCCTCAATCCAGGCCCGTCGTGGAGAACGAAGTCTTGTAGATTTGATACCCAACCCAGTTCCCTCATTTTAACACTATAATTTCTCTGGCTTCTATGCTGCATTAACTGCTTGATAACCTATTAGGTCTTGCTGGATGGAGTCTTTTAGATAACCTAATAAGCCTACAGAATAGGAGCCAAGCATATAACCAAATTTTGAAACGAAGGCCCAACCCCCTTGTTCGATTTCATCATCAGAGCTCCGATTGGTTGGGCCAACAATTATTAGTTTTTCATGCTCGGCGCCGCATCTTAAGGGATAGGAAAAAAGGATTTATCAGTGTATTGTGTTTACAGATTAGAGTTGATGTTGGCTCCTTTCTATAATAGCATCCTGGACGAATTTAGCTAAGTCGACAAAATGGGCATTGAACCCAGAGACCCTTACTACAAGATTTTGATATTCCTCAGGGTTTCCTTGTGCCTTCTTCAGAATGGCTTTATCCAGTATGTTAAACTGGACCATATCTAACCCTAAGTCCATTGCTGTTTCGATATAGTTCTGGAATTTCTTTAAACCAACTTCACCCTCAACACTCGAAACAGTTAGCATTTGATTAAATATGGCTGCCTTCCATTTTTCAAAATCGATCTTAGATGCAGACAATATGGCAGCCATTGGGCCTTGCCTATCATATTTTGAATGGGGACTGCAGCCTCCATCAGCTAATGGGTCCCCTTGCTTTCTGCCGTTGGGTAATGCACCGATATAAGGAGCTAAGAGAAACATCCACGTGACGACCAATCCGGAAGGCATAGGAGATGCCCTGTCAAGGTCAGTCACTTTACTAAATTCCTCTGCGATCATGGCATAAGTTTGCTTGGCTACTTCATCAGCAAACTCATCGTTATTGCCATACTTAGTCGCATTAATAAAATCCCGTCTCATCTCTTCATGCTCTTTCCAATCCGCCCGGAGTGCTTTTAACACCTCTTCCATCGTGTATTTCCTGTCACGAAAAACCAGTTGTTTCAAGCTAATTAAAGCATCCACCGCATCGACCGTACTAGGGACATTGACCCACGGTATTCCTTTATTCGGGGCATCCATGATATCTCTCTCGGCATCAAGGGCTCGATGAAAGAATAATGAGGTAAACGGACGTTTAAGGAGAGCTTTGTTCCAATACTCTCCAATGTTCTTAATATGCATGGCCTTTCGGATGGCCCATCCTATCTGCTTTCTATAAGCCTCAAAAACCTCTCCAAAAGAAGTAAATTTCGCCGCGTCGCCTGTTTCTGGGCCCACCTGCTCTTTGAATACCTTATCCCATCCATTTTCCAAAGCGAGTTCAAGATACTTAGCAGGCCAGAGGGAAATAGCATCTCTCTTAGCCGTTCCCCAGTAAATACTTACACCTGGCGATATGCAACCAATATTTGCCCAGCTCCTGGCCTCTTCTAAAGTGAACCCGTAATGGTTCATTAAACCAGGTATGATGACCGTATCATTTTTGATCGAAGGTTGGCCTAAACCACTCCTCACGACCTCACAAACCCTTCTCCAAATCTTCGGATTCACCTTAGGATGCCATCTGAACTTAAAATCAGGATGACTAAGCCGCATCTCATCCATCGCGTCAAGGATTAAGAGGGTCAACTCATTGCAAGCATCGCTCCCATCCTCTGGCTTCACACCGCCGATGGTGTACGTGGCCAAAAAGTTCACCCCTTGATTGAGACGGCGGAATTCCGTTCCCAGGGGTTGGCCAAGCTCATCTACAAGGAGTAAATAGTTTTCCATTATCTCTAACGCTCTTTCCCTTGGCAAGGTCCGCTCTATCAGCACATCTTTCCGATAAAAGGGCCAGAAAATGTGATCCAGCCGATAAGAGGTGCCATGGCAAGCATGTTCGATCATGTGATAACCCAGCATGGTGAACCAATGACTTTGCATAGCTTCCCAGAAGGTGCGAGGCGGATTACCAGGTATCCAACGGCATATTTCTGAAATCTGCATCAATTCCTTTTTTCTATCTCGATCCTTCTCTTTTTCAGCCATACTCTTAGCCAACTCACTATAGCGATTAATCCATCGGAGAAAGGCTTCGCCAGCGATGAGCATTGCCTTCAGATCATTGATCTTCAAACATATTTCTATTCCCGTTGGACCATCCGTACATTCGTCCTTCTCCTTATATAGGCGATTTAACTTTTGGCGTACTATTTCAAGTGTTTCATTCAGACCGTGTTCAAGATAGAGATCGTTGTCAGGCATCGTGCGGGATGTATGTTGGGTGGGTCTAACCTCCATATGTCTTTGGTTCGATGCACTAATTCTGTCTTCTTCTTCCGTAAGAAAACTCCTCATCGCAGTGCTAAGATTACGCTTCTCCCAATATTCTCGGTATCCTCGCCATTCATCTACATCTTCTTCTTTAACATAGCCCGCCTTAATATATTCCTCAATGATCTTAAGATCGGCAGCTTCTACACAAAATTCGAAGGCATTTGGGCTTTCACCATAAAATCCTACGAGGAGAGAATGAGGCCTAATAAATATTGGGACGTTATCCAGATAGCGTGCAAACGCCTTTGCCCTCCTAATTCCAGGTAGCTCCCCTTCGGTTTCTTTCCACACCTCGGTGTAAATCCGAGTTCTCAAAATAGAGAGGTAAGCCGGTTTTATGAATTTATCACCGCTAAAATATTTTGGTACGTGATAGTCCATGATCTCCTTAATCCTTCCGGTAACCATTTCTTATCCTCCTTGGTATTTATTCCTCTCTCGTTACCGCCTTTGCAAAAAGATCTTCTTTCATGTTAAGCATTCTGAGTACAGAATTCTTTGTATTGATAATGTGTGTACGCAAGTTCGTAATAGCCCCCGGCACATCACGCATTTCCAGAGCAGTATAAATGGCCATATGTTCGTGGTAAGCCTCTGGCCCACGGCCCTGCATGATATTCTCCAACTTCCACTTCCATATTAACTTTTCAAATACCCGCCCGAGATTTTCGACTATAATCTCATTTCTGCTCAATCTCGCAAGCTTCAAATGGAACTGATTGTTAATTAAAAATCTCTCCCTTGAATAATTCTCCTCAATACTCTTTTTATACCTCGTGAGATTTTCTTGAAGATCGGTCAGGTCCGATTGTGTCATGTTGCTCACAGCTCGCTCGACTGCATAAGTCTCTAAGGCCTCACAAAAATCATATAATTTCTCCACCTCAGTGGTTGTCATGACTCGTAAGGTATATCCTCGATTTGAATTATGGGCGACAAAGCCTTCTTGGACAAGCCGATTCAGAGCCTCCCGCAAGGGAGTAGGGCTGATGTTCAGACTCTTGGAAAGACTCTCAAGGTAGATTCTCTCACCAGGTAGAATCTGATTCTGGAAAATAAATTCCCTTAGGATATTATATACTTGGATTGTTTTTGTCATACTTTTCTGGCCCAATTTGTAATATTTAGCAAAAATACGCAACTTTGTCAAGAATAATATTTTTTCTTTAATAAGATGAAATATCAAATTCCGTTGACAAACCCACTCTTTTGTGCTATCCAGATTCCACTGATTTATTTAAGGAGATCTGGCTAATGCTGATTGCAGGGGTTGATGTGGGTGGCACCTTTACTGACCTCGTTCTATTTGATGTGGGGACGGGCGAGATT
>CAZFJD010000288.1:0-4141 GCA_964518775.1 uncultured Syntrophaceae bacterium | reverse complement strand
AGATTTGGCTGCCCAATCCGATGTAACAAAAGTTGTTATTGGCGATGTGAATGTGAAACGAGCGGAAAAATATCTCCAGCTTCTGAGTAGTCCAAAGGCCTCTGTGGAGAAGATTGACGTGATGGACCATGATCAACTGGTGAAGGCAATGAAAGGTTTTGATGTCATTGCCAACTGTGTTTATTACAACACCATCGTTCAGGTCACGAAGGCAGCCATCGAAGCCAAAGCCCATATCGTGGATTTAGGGGGTTTTTTCTACGGCACGATGAAGCAGATGGAGATGGATGGGGACGCAAAGAAGGCAGGGATGACACTCCTACATGGGTGTGGTTCTGGACCGGGTGTGAATAATGTTTTGGCTCGATATGCCGCTAACAAGCTTGACCGTGTGGATGAGATTCATATTCGAGCAGGCGGAGTCGCCCCCTCTCCCGGAAGTCCTGCAGTCAAGGGCGCTGGTATGACGATCCGTACCGTGATCGACGAGTATACGACGAACCCAATGGTCTATGCCCATGGGGAATTCAAAAAAATGGCTTGCATTTTTGGAAAAGAGATGGTCAAATTTCCAGACCCCATTGGCCTGCAGCCTACTTACTACTCCCTCCATTCAGAGCCCCTCACCCTGAGTAAGTACATAAAAGGGGTAAAGGTCGTTGATATCAAAGTTGTCTTTCCTGACGAAGAGATCGCCAAACTTACCCCCCTCATTGAGCTCGGACTCCTTAGACAGGATCCTGTCAATTTTCAAGGACAGTCGTTTATTCCGCGGCAGTTTGTAGATCAGATCTTGGCGGCCCAGGAACAGGAAGAGGAGGGAGAAGGCAGCGAGTTTTGCGCTACGGTGTTATGGGTCACAGGAGAGAAGGATAAGGACCCTGTCAAATTGACCTATGAATTCATGGTCGAGCATGAGAAGCGTTGGGGAAATACGAAGACTGGAGTTCCTTTTTCGGTTGGAGTTCTTATGATTGGTCGAGGGGAGATAACGAAGCGAGGATTCACTGTTCCCGAGGAGTGTATCGACCCGGTCAAATTCATTGAGGAGTTAAAGAAGCGCGGATTTACTTTTAAGGAGATTGAAGAACGAGTCCGAGACCTTTAAATAGCACACGATTAAAAGGAGAGTAACGCATGAAAGAAAAGTTGTTAGAGAAGAGACCGAATCCGTGGCCAGAGGGATATCGATGCTGTGTCACCTTTTCATTTGACTTCGATGCGGAGACGCTTTGGATGTCGAGAAACCCTGATAATTATAAACGACCCGTGACCCTCTCCTTGGGCGCTTATGGGTATAAGGAGGGAGTTCCAAGAATCGTAAGGCTTTTCAAGAGGTATGACATATGTGCCACATTCTTTATACCGGGATGGGTGGTTGAGCGACATGAAGAGCTGACCAGAGCTCTCAGAGATTTAGGCCATGAGATCGCACACCACGGTTATCTTCACGAATGGCCGGATACTTTGGAGGTCGATCAGGAAAGAGAGGTTTTGAAAAAAGGAATCGATATCATTGAGAAAGCCATTGGCCAACGGCCCATCGGTTACAGGTCCCCTGCTGCCGAATTCAGTCTAAAGACGTTGGAACTCCTCGTTGAGAATGGATTTGTCTACTCAAGCACCATGATGGATTCCGATCTCCCTTACAAGCACAAGTTGGATGGTAAGGAAACCTCCTTGGTCGAACTTCCTATGAAATGGCACTTGGATGACGCGGTCTATTTCATGTTTGCGATCAGACCTCCCGTACGCAACACCATCATGGAACCCTTCGGGGTTTTCGAAATGTGGAAAATGGAGTTCGATTGCGCCTACGATGAACATCTTTGGTTAAATTTTTGTATGCATCCCCAGATCATCGGTCACCCAAACCGAATGAGACTGCTTGAAAACTTAATCGTTCACATTCGATCTCATTCTGATGTGTGGATGCCGACCATGGCAGAAGCAGCTCTTTATTGGCAAAGGAGGTTCTAACCTGCCTCATTCACTGAGATGCTGGGACCTCCTTTTATCCGTTGACATCCGTTTCCTTTTTGACATATATAAAAGATTCCAAACAGTACCTTTTGTTTCATTCTAAAAAGATCAAATGGAAAGCAAAAAGAAAGGGGGGAGGAAGCGTATAAGAAGCATTTTGGGGGAGGTCAATGGTCGTCTGTAGGTTAAATACATTTCCTTTTAGAGATAATCCAATCTCGTGAGAGAAGGAGGCAAAAATGAAATCACTAAACCGATACTTCGTATTAGTTGCTTTAGGCCTGTTTTTTATCCTCACAGTTCTGTGGGGGAATGCCCATGCGGCAGATACCATTAAGATAGGAATGGTGGCTCCCTTAACAGGGTCCTTTGCCGACGAAGGCAATGAGATGGCGAGGGGAGTCGAAATGGCAGTGGAAGAGCTCAATGCCAAGGGCGGGCTCCTCGGAAAAAAGCTTGAGATCATCAAAGGTGACGTTGGTGATTTTTCAGCAGAAAAGATTGTCAGTGTTGCGGAGAGGATCATTCACAGAGATAAAGTGGATTTCATCGTCACGCAGTATCTTGGAGGTGTGGCCGATGTCAAGGCCTTTGGTGGAACTGGGATTCCCTATCTAAATATGGATACCTCCCAGGCAGAAGCCGATCTTATTAAGGAAAATATCGACAAATATTGGAACATTTTTCAAACCTGTCCGCCGGAGTCAAAATATGCGCCGGCCATTATTGATTTTATGCTTCGCGTCTTCCCCAAGGCGACCGGGTATAAGTATCCAAATAATAAGATTGGCTTAGTAACCATGATACGAGCATACAATGACCGTATTTCTGCCGCTTTTAGGGAATTGGTGAAGAAGTACAACTGGGAATTGGCAGTAGATGAAAAAACACCTACTGGCACTGTGGAGTGGGGACCAGTGCTTACGAAGATCCGACAGGAAAAGCCTGCTATCGTGTTCTTTAATGACCACGTCCCCGCGGATGAAGTCTCTTTCTTAGATCAATTCCATACCAATCCCACAAAATCCTTGGTCTTCATACAATACGGACCCAGCAACCCGGCTTTCATCAGTCTGGGGAAAGAAAAAACGAATGGTATTTTTTGGGGAACCCTCTTTGCCCCTTATGGCCCAAAAGGGGAGGTCTGGCAGGACCGTTATAGGAAAAAATATAAAGAAGAACCTGGTGTGGGTACAGCCGCCGGCACCTATACGAGTACCATGATCTGGGCTGAAGCAGTAAAGAGAGTTGGAGATGTAAAGGACTACAAAGAAGTTTGCCGAGTCGTTAGGGAATCCTCCTTTAATATTACTGGAAACAATCATGTCTTCGATCCCTCGAATCAAACGGCGATCGTCGGAGAGGGGCTATCAGCATTTCTTGTATACCAGGTTCAGAATTTAAAACACCAACTCATCAGTCCTATCCCTTATGCCACGGCAAAAATGCAAGCACCTCCTTGGATGAGATAGGAAAGGGAGGCCTCGATCCCCCTCACCCCTGTTGGTAGGCAGGGGTGAGGGATGTTCGCAATAAAATTCAAAAAGGAGATCAAAGTTCCTTCGTTACGAACCGATGAAGAAAAATGAGCTTTTTTAGAGTGAGTCACTTGGATATGAATTTTGGCTCCATGGAAGCCCTCAAAGATGTCAGCTTTGAGGTTGAAAAGGGGATGGTCTTTGGCATCGCAGGTCCCAATGGCGCCGGGAAGACGACTTTATTAAATGTCATTTCAGGAGCCCTGAAGCCAACAAAGGGGGAGGTCTATCTGGACGATGAGAATATCGCTTCTCGTAAACCGGTGAGCATTTGCCATAAGGGAGTTGCAAGGACTTTTCAAATTCCCACGGTCTTTCCGACTTTAACCGTATTGGATAACGTGAGGGTCGGAAAGACGTTTGGACATGCCCCTGGGAAGAAAGGTCCGAAAGATCTATTAGGGATCATCGATTTTGTGGGACTTCGGGGCAAAGAATGTCAGTTGGCTGCGAACATAGACCTCTACAGCAGAAAACTGTTGATGCTGGCGGCTGCTCTTGCGACGGAACCGAAAGTGCTTCTTTTAGATGAGCCTCTGGGCGGGTTAAATTTTCGTGAAATCGATGCCTTCCTGAAATTGATTCAAGAATTGAATCAAGGGATGGGGGTCACCCTGTTG
>CAZFJD010000287.1:0-4156 GCA_964518775.1 uncultured Syntrophaceae bacterium | reverse complement strand
TCAAGAATCGAGAGGTCGATATGGGTTACGAGGTCTATGGTCTGGGCCGATTTCGAGTCAATGTCTTCCAACAGAGAGGAAAGCTCAGAATCGCCCTCAGGATTGTGCCTTATCAGATCAAAAGCTTAAAGGAACTACACCTGCCCTCTGTAGTAGGCAATATTGCCATGGAGCAGAGGGGCCTTGTCCTCGTCACTGGAACAACCGGTAGTGGTAAGTCCACGACATTGGCAACGATGATCGATATTGTTAATGAGAACCGAAATTGCCACATCATCACCATTGAGGATCCCATCGAATTTATCCACGAGGACAAGAAATCGATCATCGACCAGAGGGAGATCGGCTCCGACACGAGCAGTTTTGCCAGTGCCTTGCGGGTGGCCCTCCGTCAGGACCCGGATGTCATCTTAGTGGGTGAGATGAGGGATTTCGAAACGATCGAGACCGCGCTGACTGCTGCGGAGACCGGTCATCTGGTCATGTCCACGCTACACACGGTGAATGCGACCGAGACGATCACTCGAGTCATCTCCGTTTTTCCTCCCTATCACCAAAAACAGGTGCGGCTCCAGCTTGCCGGAGTCCTCAAAGGCGTCATCTCCCAGAGACTCGTACCGAAGGCGGATGGGACAGGAAGGGTGCCGGCCGTTGAAATTCTTGTCTCCACTGCAAGGGTGAGGGAGTGCATCATCGAAAAGGATAAGACCAACGAGATCAATGATGCGATCAACCGAGGCGTGACGACTTATGGAATGCAATCCTTCGACCAATCGCTTATGTTTCTGTTGCAGGAAAATCTGATCACCTATGAAGAAGCCCTCAAACATTGTAGCAATGCGGACGACTTCGCCCTGAAGGTAAAGGGAATTCTTGCGACGAGCGACACCACCTGGGAAGACTTTGAACGCTTTGAGAAGGAGAGGGTGGAGAAGAGAGAGGCGGAGGAGGAGAAGAAGCTGAAGTTCGAGAGGCCGATGAACTCGAAAATGTCTGGTGGAAGGGAAAGTGTTTAGAAAGATGACCTCTGACGAGATCCGAAGAGCCTTTCTTAGTTACTTTGAGGAGAGAGGCCACAAGGTGGTTCGAAGCTCCTCACTTGTCCCGAAGAACGATCCCAGCCTGCTCTTCACCAATGCCGGAATGGTTCAGTTCAAGGGGGTCTTCTTGGCCGAAGAGACGCGGGATTACTGTCGAGCCGTCTCCTCACAGAAGTGTGTGCGTGCCGGAGGAAAACATAACGATCTGGAGAATGTCGGAAAGACGGCACGGCACCACACCTTCTTCGAGATGTTGGGAAATTTCTCCTTTGGGGACTATTTTAAGGAAGGGGCCATTGAGATGGGATGGGACCTCCTCATCCATCAATGGGGGCTGCCGCCGGAGAGGATATGGATCACCATCTATCACGAAGATGATGAAGCCTTGAAACTCTGGAAGACGATCGGCATTCCAGAGGACCGAATCGTCCGGATGGGGGAGAAGGACAACTTCTGGGCGATGGGAGAGACCGGTCCTTGTGGCCCTTGCTCGGAGATTGTGATCGATCAAGGAGAAGAGGTGGGATGTCGCCGGCCGAATTGTAGTGTGGCGTGTGATTGTGACCGTTTTTTGGAACTCTGGAATCTCGTTTTTATGCAATTTAATCGCGATCTGGAGGGAAAACTGCATCCCCTTGCCAAGCCCTGCATCGATACAGGGATGGGTCTTGAGCGGATCTCTGCTGTCCTTCAAGGTGTCCGAAGCAACTTTGAGACCGACCTCTTCATTCCCATCCTCCAAGAGATTGGAACGATCAGCTCCATTCCATATGGGAAAAGTCCACAGTCTGACGTTTCGATGCGTGTAATTGCCGACCATAGCCGGGCAGCCACCTTCCTGATCAACGATGGTGTGCTTCCCTCCAACGAAGGCAGAGGGTATGTCCTTCGTCGGATTATGAGAAGGGCGATGCGTCATGGAAAGATGCTCGGGATCAACACGCCCTTTCTCCATCGAACGTCCTCCAAGGTTGTGGATCTGATAAAGGATGCCTATCCCGAACTGAGAGAGACCCAAGACTTCGTTTCAAAAGTGATTCAGAATGAGGAGGAGCGTTTCTCCGAAACCCTCGATTCAGGGTTGAAGATCTTAAAAGAGGAGATCGAGAGGCACCAGAAGGAGGGAGGGAGGATCCTTTCTGGAGAGGTGGCCTTCCGTCTATATGATACCTTTGGATTCCCTCTCGACCTGACTGCCGACATCCTTCAGGAAGAGGGGATGACCTTCGACGAAGAAGGGTTTAGATCCCAGATGGAAGGGCAGAGGCTAAAGAGCAAGCAGGCCTGGCAAGGGATTGGCGAAGGAAAGACAAAAGAGATCTATCGGCGACTGGTGGGTGAAGGGGTTAGATCAGATTTCACGGGGTATGAAGAGAGACAATCCGATTCGAGGATCCTGAAATTGATCAGGGGCGATCATGTTGTTCCCTCTGCCATGGAAGGAGATGAAGTCGAAGTCATCGCAGAGAGGACCCCATTCTACGGCGAGGCAGGTGGCCAGGTCGGCGATCGGGGTCTCATCTTCCATGAGAAATTTTCGTTAGAGGTGGAGGATACTCTCAGGCCTACGGAAGAATTGATCGTCCACAGGGCGAGGGTGAAGAGGGGAGTGGTGAAAGAAGGGATGGAAGCAACCCTCAGAGTGGATGCGGACCGACGCAACGCGACTGCGCTAAACCACACGGCCACCCATCTGCTTCAGGCAGTGTTGAGAGAGATTTTAGGCGAGCACGTTCGGCAGGCAGGTTCTTTGGTCTCACCGGATCGGCTGAGATTCGACTTCACCCATTTTTCATCGATTGGGGAGAAGGACCTTGAGCATATTGAGGCTCAGGTCAACCAGAAGATTCGTGAGAATCTGAAGGTGGAGACGAAGGTGATGCTACTGGAGGAGGCCCTTCAAACAGGGGCGATGGCCCTCTTTGGAGAGAAGTACGGCGAGAGGGTTCGGGTGGTGAAGGTGGCGGATTTCAGTATCGAACTCTGTGGAGGAACCCACACCTCGAGAACCGGAGACATCGGGCTATTCAAGTTCTTAAATGAGGCGGGAGTGGCCGCAGGTGTGAGAAGGATCGAGGCCGTGACAGGCGAGGGGGCTTACCGATTTGTTAAAGAGGAGGAACGGGAACTTCGAGAGATCGCGTTCTCCCTCAAATCGACTCCTGGAGAGATCTTTTCGAAGGTAGAGCGGTTGCTTCAAAGACAGAAGGAGTTAGAGCGAGAGCTTCAGTCCTTCCAGGACAAGGTGTCCAGCCAGGAGATCCTGGATCTCCTCCAATTCGTGAGAGAGGTGAAGGGCGTCAAACTCTTATCGGCTAAGCTTGACGGAAAGAGTCAAAAACATTTGAGAGAGTTTGTTGACCAATTGAAAGTTAGGGTCCGTTCTGGTATCATCCTTCTCGGAAATCAAAGCCAGGGAAAGGTCTCTCTGATCATGGGTGTGACGCCTGATCTTACCCACCGGTTCAATGCGAACGATCTGATCAAAAAGATTGCTCTCCATGTAGGAGGAACGGGTGGCGGCAGACCCGATTTTGCCCAGGCGGGTGGGACCGATTCAGAAAAATTGGACGAGGCGCTCAAGGCCATTGAGGATCTCATTTAGATTTTTAGTGAGGAACTAATCCTCTCTCGCCTCCTCATACTGAAGGGGGCAGGGGGGATTTTTTATTACCCTTTCATCCCAAGGGCTTACCCCGTTAGAAAGCCCCGCCGTTTACGGTGGGGATGATATATTAATTGCATCAGCTCCTTATTGAGGGCGGGGTCAAAGCCCTGTTCTTTCTAAACGGGGCATACGGCAAAAATGAAAGAAGTGAGGACCCGATTCGCACCCAGTCCGACGGGTGACCTCCATATCGGAGGAGCAAGAACAGCATTGTTCAACTGGCTCCTGGCACGCCACTATCACGGGAGATTCATCCTTCGCATTGAGGATACGGATGTCGCCCGATCCACCCAGGAGTCGATCCAAGTGATCTTGGATTCGATGACCTGGTTAGGAATGGATTGGGATGAGGGCCCTTTTTACCAGAGCCAGCGGATCTCCCTCTATCAGGAGGCAGCGGAGAAGCTCCTGAGAGAGGGAAAGGCCTATCGCTGCTATTGCACGCCAG
>CAZFJD010000286.1:0-4175 GCA_964518775.1 uncultured Syntrophaceae bacterium | reverse complement strand
ATAAGGAGAAGGGAGTTCCTTTCTATAAGAATATCATGTTTCGGCCTACGTTTAATATTAATGGACTGGACAGTGGCTACACAGGCCGTGGATCGCAGAATATCATCCCTTCCTCTGCGACTGCGAAGATCGACATCCGGCTCGTTTCGAATCAGGATCCTGAGGATATTTATAGAAAATTGCTCGATCACATCCGGCGTCACAGATTTGATGAGGCAGAGGTTGAAAAGATCGTGGCGATCAAACCTTCGAAGACACCTTTGGATCACCCTTGCGCCAAGCCCATTGAAAAGGCTATTAGGAGAGGTTTCGGAGAACCTCCGGTCCTGATCCCTGTATGCGGCGGAACAGATCCTGACTATCTCTTCTTGGAGATCCTGGGCATGCCAAGATTTATGATCCCTTTCGGAAATCCGGATGAGAACTCTCATGCTCCTAACGAGAATTTGAGTATTGACTGCTTCATGAAAGGGGTTCGAACAGTTGTGGCCTCTTTGTATGAGTTGGCGAAGATGGAAGAGAGATGAACCGACCGAGCGATCAAGATGGTAAACTCCTTGGGATCCAATCTCTGAAGACCTACTTCTTTACGCTTAAGGCCCTGATCAGGGCAGTGGACGATGTGACCTTCGACCTATACGCCAAGGAGACGCTTGGAATCGTGGGAGAGAGCGGATGCGGGAAGACCGTGACGGCGCTCTCCATTATGCGGCTTTTTCCAAGCCCACCCGGAAAGATCGTGGAGGGAGAGATTCTCTTTGAGGGCAGGAATTTGGTAGAACTCTCTGAATCCGAGATGAGAAAGATCAGAGGAAATCGAATTTCGATGATCTTCCAAGAGCCCATGACCTCGCTCAACCCTGTATTTTCCATTGGCGATCAGATCATGGAATCCTTCGTCCTCCATCAGGGGCTCACAAAAAGGGAAGCGAGGCAGAAGGCCATTGAGATGCTAAGCCTTGTCGGAATCCCATCCCCTGAAAAACGAATGAACGAGTTTCCTCATCAAATGAGCGGAGGCATGCGACAACGGGTCATGATTGCCATGGCCCTTTCGTGTAGACCAAAGTTACTGATCGCCGATGAGCCGACGACAGCCTTAGACGTGACGATTCAAGCCCAGATCCTCGACCTGATGGTCAAGCTTAAGGAGCAGCTTGGGACCGCCATCATTTTGATCACTCACAACCTCGGGGTCATTGCGCAAATGGCGGAACGGGTTCTGGTGATGTATGCAGGCAAGGTGGTGGAGGAGACCTCGGTCAAGACCATCTTTGACGATCCCAAACATCCTTATACCAAAGGACTATTGCATTCCATCCCGAGTATTGAGCAGGCGTATACGGTTGAGAAAGAGCGTTTGCAAGAGATTCCAGGGATCGTTCCCAGTCTCTTCCACATTCCGAAGGGATGTTCGTTTCATCCCAGGTGCGAAGCGACCATGGAGATCTGTCGAGAGGAGCCCCCTCCGTTTTTCGAAGTGGGAGAGGGCCATCGCTCTCGTTGTTGGCTGATGCAGAGATGAACGAGATCGCCGAGCACCAACTCGTCGTCGAGAATATTAAGAAATACTTTCCTCTTCGAACGGGTGTCTTCTCTCGGACCAAAGGGTATGTGTACGCCGTCGATGGCGTGAGCTTTCGCCTGAAGCGAGGGGAGACTTTGGGGGTGGCTGGAGAAAGTGGCTGCGGTAAGACCACGGTGGGTCTCTGCATTCTCCGGTTGATTGAGCCGACCAGCGGAGAGATCTCTTACGAAGGAAGAGATCTTCTAAGATTGGAACAAACGGAGATGCGGGCCTTACGTCAGAAGATCCAGATCATCTTTCAGGATCCCTTTGCCTCCCTAAACCCTTGGGCCACCGTGGGTGAGATCGTTGGCGAAGGTCTGGAGATCCATGGTCTTGCTAAGGGAGAGGAGAGAGAAGACCGGGTCGTTGCCATGCTGCGAAAGGTGGGGCTTCGGCCAGAACATATGGCACGGTATCCCCATGCCTTCAGCGGAGGACAGCGCCAAAGGATAGGGATCGCCCGAGCCTTGATCCTGACCCCAGAGCTCATCATTGCGGATGAACCCGTCTCTGCCTTAGATGTCTCGATCCAAGCTCAAGTGATCAATCTCATGAAAGACCTCCAGAGAGAGTTTCATTTTTCGCTCATCATGATCGCGCATGATCTAAGTCTCTTAGGGCACGTGAGCGACCGAATCGCAGTCATGTACCTGGGAAAGATCGTCGAGCTTGCGCCCTGTCAAAGGCTTTTCACCGGGCCCAAACATCCGTATACCGTGGCTCTGATGTCGGCGATCCCAGTGCCCAACCCTCATGTTCGAAAGCAACGAATCATTTTAGAAGGGGATGTTCCCAGTCCCACAAATCCTCCACGGGGTTGCGTCTTTAGACCTCGATGTTTTCAAAAGAAGGAAATCTGCGAAAACGATGAAACCCCGCCATTCTTGGAGGTGGAGGAAGGCCATTTCGTCTCGTGCTACCTTTACTCAGGTGACGCATGAGTTGGCCGCATGGGTTTTCGAGGGACACACGAAAGGAATTGACAACATCGTGCAAAAATTGTATACAATTTTGTGTTAAATCATAAGCGGTCTTAAGGACGTCATCCTATGCCAAGCATCAATTCCTGGAGGGTTACCAAAGAGATGGAGGAGGCCATTCTCTCCGGCCGATTTAAGCCGAGGGAACGGCTGATCGAGATGGATCTTATTTCGAAGTATGGGGTCAGCCGCACGGTGATCCGGGAAGCGCTGAAGAGATTGGAGGCGAAGGGTATCGTCCGAACGACTCCGTATCGAGGGGCAGTGGTTGCCGACCTGACCGTGGAGGAGGTTGAGGAGATCTATTTTGTTCGGACGGAGTTAGAAAGAATCGCTGCCCGCCTGGTCTTAAAGCATATCACGTCGAAAGAAATCCAAGAGCTAAAGAGGCTCGCCAAGGAGGTGGAGAGACATCTTCGGGAGAAGACACACCAGATGATCGAGAGGGACTCGGAATTTCATCGAACGCTCTTCAGGGCATGCCGAAACCGATATCTTTTTGACATGATCGATTTCCTCCGTACAAAAGCCCACGTCGTCCGATTTAACGCCTGGTCATTGCCCCATCGCATCGAACAGTCCATCATCGAGCACCGGGAGATGATCAAGGCCATCGAAGATCGAAATCTCAACCAATTGGAAAGGCTCATCGTCAAACATCTCACCTTTTCCAAGGAGAGCTACATGTCTCAGTTGAAAGGAGGTGATTTCGAAGATAGAACCCAGCGGCTGTTGGCTCAAAAAAGCCTAAGAAGGAGGGCTGGGAAGGTTCGTTTGATGGAAATTCAGTGAAAGGAGGCAGACATTTATGAAGAAAGGGAATCGGAAATCTTTTCGTACGGTTCTTTTTATGGCAATCTTAATCCTCTTCATCCTCTCGTCGAACGTGTATGCAGCGGAGTTCAAGATTCGTGTTGCCAATCCTGTTGCCCCAGATCACTCATGGGGCAGGGCCGCGGTCGTTTTTAAGGAGGAACTGGAGAAGCTGACAGGTGGAAAGATCGGTGTCGATGTCCATCATGCCGGTGCCCTTGGAAAGGTTCGGGAGACGATGGAGATGGTCAGGATGGGAACTTTGGAATCGGCTCTCGGAGGTGTGGCCCATATTCAGCGCCATATTCCCGAACTTGGGATCACCGTTCTGCCTTTCCTCTGGAAAGATCTTCAGAGGCTCTTTGAGGTTCTGGATGGCCCCTTGGGAAAGGAACTCGACAAGAGACTATTGGCTGCCGGTTACCACAACCTTGGATATTTTGATAACGGATTCCGTCATGTTACGAATAATAGGAAGCCAATACGCTCTGTGGACGATTTGAAGGGTCTCAAGATAAGAACCCTTCCCACACCCGTCCATATTGCCTTTTTTAAGGCACTGGGTGCAGCTCCCACCCCGATGGACTGGACAGAACTCTTTGAAGCCCTCAGGACGGGAGTGGTGGATGCACAGGAGAACCCGCCTGCCATGGTGTACACCGCTAAGTTTCAGGAAGTCCAGAAGTTCTATTCCCTCACAGCCCATGTGAATGAAGTGGGTGCCTTCGTCATGAGTAAAATTTTCTATGAAAAGTTACCCAAAGACCTTCAACTGGCTGTGGATGTAGCAGCTCAGAAGACCACTTTATGGC
>CAZFJD010000285.1:0-4254 GCA_964518775.1 uncultured Syntrophaceae bacterium | reverse complement strand
CTATCGTTGTAACCGATTCAGGCAGGCCTCATCCGCGAATTGGAGGCCTTAAGAAAGAGGAGGCCAAGAAGGAAGACGGCCTAAGGTAAGTTCAGACCTTCCGAATCAGATCATCAATGTCTTTTGCCCTTAACTCTTTTAGGAAAAGAAAGAGCAGTTGTGCTGCCTTCTCAATATCAGGCCATTTGACCAATTCCAGAGGCGAGTGGCTGTAACGCCTGGGAATGTAAATTCCTCCACAGGGAATACCTTTTCCTGCGGTGTGGATGGTTGAGGCATCTGTCCATGTCCTAAAAATATCCTTCTGGTGCGGTATCCCATGTTTGACTGCTGTGGCAATTAACCTTTGACGGATCTTCTTTGAATAGATCGTTCCCGCTCCCAAGGCGCGGACATCCATCGAGCGGATCACAGGTCCTTTTCCACATTCCGCTGTTGCCTGCTGCCGGGGAGTCAAGGGATCTGAGGCTGGCACCGTGTCGAGGACAATTGCCATATCAGGTTGGAGCGATTGGGCAGCAACTTTTGCTCCCCTCGAGCCTACTTCCTCTTGAACGGCAGCCACAAGTAACAATTGATAGTCTATCCTTTCTGTCTTCATTCTTTCGGCCAAGTGAATGAGAATCGTACAACCTGCCCGGTTATCAATGGCCTTGCTGATTATCGTTTCTTCGCCGATGGATTGAAAATTGGGATAAAATACGATGGGGTCGCCGATATCAATTCCCCAAGCCCTAACCTCTTCCGCGCTCTCAGCTCCTACATCGATCCATAGGTCTGAAAGAGTGATCGACCGCTTAAGGTCCTCGGCAGTCATGAGGTGAGGGTTTTTCACACCTACCACACCGGTATAAATCCCTTTTTCTGTGCAGATATCGAGCTTTGTGCTGAGCAAAACCCTTTCATCAATCATCCCGTTGAGATCAAAATAGATGTATCCTTGCTCATCAATATATTTGACGAGCATGGATACCTCATCGGTGTGGACGCAGACCATCAGCGATTTCCTGCCTGTTCCTAATCTTCCGATCACGTTGCCTATGGGATCCACGGAGATGTGACGGACTCTTTTTTTTAGTTCGTCGGCGACAAACTTGATGATCTCCTCTTCAAATCCACTTCCACCTGGAATTTCTACCAATCGTTTGAAAAGCTCAAGCATGAGGTGTCTCCTTTTATCTCAACCGCCATATCGGGGTGACAAAATGAGAGATGACGAAGATTTGGTAGGCCACAAGGAGCAAGTATATCGCGCTGATGAAGATGACGACTGTTCGAATTAATTTAAACCCGCGATGGAAGCACAGAAAAACCAGAGAGATTGCGACGATTACAAATTTCCAGATCCAAAATTTGTACCCGTGAAAGTTCATGAAAAAGCGAACGATTGGGTTGAGTTCCACTCCCCCTAAATCCATAATCATCATCGTGAAAAAAGAATCGAGGATATTCAGGCCCAAAATCAAAAGCAGGAGAAAGAATAGGGCTGGGCTATAGCGGTCGACGTATCCAAGCTTCTCCTGCTCAGCTTTTCTTCGTAATGATCGCCTTCGGCCGAAAAACGTATAGAAGCTCCAGGCTGGAGTGGATGGTTTTCTGCGCTCTTTAATACGTCGTCTTTCTAATTTTTCTGGCATGGAACCCATTAATATGGCATTTTACCGGATTTCCCATAGTTAAGGCAATGATTAAATTTGGTCTACATTGATGATGACGTCCCCCTTCTGAGATAAAGCCATCCATTGATTCCGCAGAGGAGGATGGTGAAAAGAATGATTAGGAAACGGGAGACTTCCACATACACAATCTTTTCTACATAGTGGATAATGAAAGAGCCTGCATAGGTGATGTCAGACGCGTGTTTTGACCTCAACCAGACCTCAAGGTGTGTGAGGGGGCAGTACCAATCGAATATCTGAATGATGAAAGCAAAGACAAGGCCAGAGACATGAAAGATTCTTATACCCTTGTTCTTTACTCCCCAAAATGCACCGAGGAAGAGAAATACGATCCAGAGGAAATGGATCAGGACAACAATATCTGCAAGAATCTTGAAGAGCATTTACTTCCCCTCTTTTTGACGAACCTCTAAGGGGGTGGAAGGTGCAGCTTTTTCTCTACTGATTTGGAGAAGGACAATCGCTACAATCACTCCAATGCCCCCCAACATTTGTAATGGGTATAACACCTCTCCCAAAACCATATAGGCAGCAAAGCCTGCTACCACAGGCTCCCAGGTTGCTGTGATACTTGCCCGGGTTGCCCGGACTCGTTCGACTCCCTTGAAATAGAATCCGAATGGGATAAGGGTTGAGAAAATGGCGATATAGATAAAGGCCATCCACATTTTGAGAGAATAGCCGCCTGTAACGAAATTCATCGGTGAAATGATGATCCAGTAAAAGAGCGCACCAAATCCAAAGCCGTAAAGGATGAGTGTCCATGGATCGTACTTCTTTAGCCCTGTTTCTCCGTAAAGGGCATAGAAGGTGAAGAATAGGGAAGAAGCCACACCGCTCAAAATTCCAACTTTGTTTAATCGTAAAAGATCGAATTGATATCCACCTACAACGAAATAACATCCAAGCACTGCCAGAAGAAGTGAAGCGATCTTTCTCTTTGAGAGAGGTTCTCTCTGGAAGAAAAAGGCATAGATCGATACCCAGACAGGTTGGATATATTGGAGAAGAATCGCCGGTCCAACATTGATCTTGCTGATCGTGTAGTAGTATGTAAACTGTGAACCTACAACACCAGCAAGACTGAGGATGAGGAAGTAGGGAAGTTCTTTTAAGGAGACGATCATTTTTTTCCGATCAAAGAAGAGGAGAACGAGAAGGAGTGTGAGTGTTGTGAGGGTCAGCCGAATGAGAACCAGTTCGGCAGGAGGGAGTCCGATGTTGAAAAGGGATTTAGCGACCACGCTGGAGACGCCCCAGAGCGTGGCTCCAATCAAAACGTAGACATAACCTAAAATTTCGCTTCTTTTCATTGTGCCCCATCTTGTCACAGAATCCAGCGAAAAATCAACTCAGATTTTGATTCGCCGTCTGCGATCAGCTATCTCAGCCTTCTGCTTTTGAAAAGGTTTTTCCGTGTCTTCTCACCCGATTATTCTATCCCATTACCTCTGGACTTTCCAAAACGGATCTAATAAACTCTTCATGTCACTGATTCCAAGTTCCCCTATTGACCATTGTGTGGGTGAAGGGGACATCTTGACGGATTGCAACCCGGATCAAACATCTATGACAAAGCATCCACAACAGAGTACTGCAGATGTTGTCATCTGCGGTGCAGGAATTGCTGGCATTTCTGCGGCGTTTCATCTATCCGTAAGATATGGGGTTGAGAATGTACTTCTTGTAGATGAGCGGCCACCACTCTCATTGACGAGCGATAAATCCACCGAATGTTATCGAAACTTTTGGCCTGGACCAGGGGATGCCATGGTCAGCCTGATGAATAGAAGCATTGATATTTTGGAAAATTTAGCTCACGAGAGCGATAACTTTTTTCACCTCAGCAGACGTGGCTATGTCTATGCCACAGCCGATCCGGACCGAATTTCGCATTTTGAACGTGTCGCAAAAGAATCCGCGGAGCTAGGAGCGGGTCCACTACGCTATCATACCGGACAGCCTGGCGATCCTGCTTACGTTCCTTCGCAGGAATTGGGCTTCGAAGATCAGCCTGCCGGCGTAGACTTGATCCTTGATCAAACAATAATCCAGAACTATTTTCCGTATCTCTCCCGAAAGATCGTAGCCCTGATTCACGCTCGGCGTTGCGGCTGGTTTAGCGTCCAACAGTTGGGTATGTATATGTTAGAACGAGCAAAAGAACGTGGGGTTCGATTGTTAGAAGGAAGAGTCGAAGGTGTGGAAATCGCTGGTAACATGGTACAGGCCGTGCGCGTACGAAGTCATCGCTCGCTCAGTACGATCTCAACACGAAATTTCGTTAATGCGGCTGGGCCATTCCTGAAGGAAGTTGGACAAATGGTTGGAGTTGAGCTTCCGGTCTTCTCTGAATTGCATGTGAAGATGGCTTTCAGCGATCATCTAAGCGTCGTGCCTCGCAATGCCCCCATGCTGATTTGGACTGATCCCGTATTTTTGCCCTGGGCAGAAGAAGAGCGCATGACGTTGGCCGATTCTGAAGAAACAAGAAGGCTCCTGGAGGAACTTCCATCTGGAGTTCATACGCGACCGGAGGGAGGCCCTCAAAGCAACATCCTACTCGGTCTGTGGG
>CAZFJD010000284.1:0-4257 GCA_964518775.1 uncultured Syntrophaceae bacterium | reverse complement strand
GTTGGGCCCTTGTGGTTATTCTCTTTCTTATTTTCGAGCCGAGAGGTTTGGCTCATACTTGGGAGGTACTCAAATCCCGTTTCAGGCATTGGCCTTTCAAGTACGCCATCTAAACAGAATGCGGCAACTACTCACTGCAAGTTGGGAAGTGATGGGAAGACCTACCGAGGAAGGCAGCATCAATACTGAGGAATAGAAAATAGTAACAACACAGAAGAAAGGAGGAAATACAATGAGAAAAAGTCGGTTAATGCTGATTGCTATCATGGTCATCTCTTTATTCCTTTTTCCGGCCTTAGGATCTAAGCCTGAAGCTGCAAAAGAAGAGTTCTTCACTATTTATTTTTGGGCCGATATGAGCCGTGTTTACGGTTTCGTAAATGTTCCACGCCTTCTCGGGATCCAGGACACTATCTACTGGATACATAAGTATAAAGGGGGTATCCAAGGGAGAAAGTTCAGGGTGGAATGGGCTGATCACACGAATGACCTTTCGGTTGGGGCTACGATCTACGAGAGATGGCGTCCAAGGAAGAATTTCATGTTTATGGCAGTGTGCGGGTCTCAGGAGAACGAAGCCTTCCATGACCGTTACGCCGAGGATGAGGTTGTGGTCACGAGTTGTGGATCCAGTGAAACTGGAATCTACCCTGCGGGCTACCCCTTTTCTACCATCCCGATGTATTCGGACCAGGCTGCCAATTTTATTGACGTGATCACCGAGAGATGGGATTTTAAAAAGCATGGTAGAGGACCGCGGCTGGCCTTTATGACCTATGACACTCCTTTTGGCAAAGCCTGTCTTCAACCTTTAATTATGGAATATGCCAAGAAAAAAGGCATAGAAGTTGTCGACCAGCAGTTCATTCCTGTGATCGTGGTGGATGCGGCAACTCCACTGACTCGAGCTAAGAAAGCTGGGGCCGACTATATTTATGGTCAGCTGCTATGGCAGACCTTAGGTACGCTGGCTAAGGAAAATGAGAGGCTTGGTTTTGGTTTGAAGTTTGGAACCAACAATTTCGGGGTGGACGAGCCTTTGCCGATGCTCGGAGGCAAAGCCGCTGAGGGTATCATGGGAACGACTCCCTACAAACTGTGGTCTGAAAAGGACGACCCTTACATAAAAATGGCGATTAAAATTGCTGAAGAACAGGGGCGACGTCGGAAGGACCTTCTCAACAGCTATTTCTTGGGTGTGGCGAACGTATTTACCATCTATGATCTGTTGAACCAATTGGTGCCCAAGGTTGGCTGGGAAGGTATCAATGGCAGGGTGCTAAGACGGCAATTGGAGACCTGGGGCAAAGAGTATGACCTTCACGGGCTGGTCAAGTTCGACTACACCCCCGAATGGCGAGCGCCAATGGTGGCACGACTGGTTGAAATAAAAGATGGGCAGTGGGTTCCAGCGACTCCTTGGCGTAGGATGCCAGGGCTTATCCGTGCAGACCTGAAGGGGCCTTATAAGGAGCCATCAGCGCGTCCATTGCCTAAGAAGGTATATTGACATAATAGGAGTGTCATTGCGAGCAAAGTGAAGCAATCTCGGGAGATTGCCACGCCTGCGTGCCGAAACGGTGGAGCAAGTCAGGATTAGATAAGTCACTTCGGCGTGCAGGCACGTCGCTTCGCTCCTTGCCTGCCTACCGCAGGCAGGCAATGACTATTTTATTGGGATGAATATACTGTAGCCTTAAGGAGAGGAATGCCTGCAAACAACCTGATGCTAAGTGCAAAGGGTATTAGTTTGAGTTTTGGCGGAATTCAGGCCTTGGTAGATGTCGATATTAAGATAAGCCGGGGAGAGATCTTTGCCGTTATCGGTCCTAATGGTGCTGGCAAGACCAGCTTTTTCAACTGTATCAATGGTTTCTATCGTCCTCAGAAGGGCGGCATCTATTTCGAAGGCGAAGAGATCACTCACCTATCATCTCATCGAATAGCAGAGTTAGGTATCGCCCGATCTTTTCAGGGCTTGCAGCTTTTCGATGGGCTCAGCGTGTTAGACAATATTATGGCAGGGAGACATTTCAAATTTAAGATGGGCATTCTGAGTGAAGCCATCTATTTTGGCCGGACACGGAGGGAAGAGATAAAGCATCGGGAAGCCGTTGAGAATATCATTGATTTTTTTGAGATAGAGTCTATAAGGAAGCAGCGAGTTGGAGCCCTTCCGTATGGTTTGAGAAAAAGGGTCGACCTGGGTAGGGCCTTGGCTGCTGAGCCGAAACTTATTCTTTTAGATGAGCCCTTGGCTGGGATGAACCGGGATGAAAAGGAAGATATAGCCAGGTTTATCCTTGATATCTCTGAAGAGATGGGAATTACCATTGCGGTCGTGGAACATGACATGGGGCTGGTCATGGACATATGTGATAGGGTGGTGGTGTTGGACTTCGGCCGAAAGATTGCGGAAGGGACCCCTGAAGAAATTAGATCGAATGAGGATGTCATACGAGCTTACCTGGGTAAAACCTCTTGAGGAGGCAGCAGGAAAAGGGAAATGCAGCTCGACACTCTTCCCAAATTATTGAAGCGCAATTTTAAACGATGGGGTGACACGGAAGTTGGTTTTCGGGATAAGGATTACGGCCTCTGGAACGAATATACCTGGAAGGATGTCTACGAAAATGTCAAATATTTCTCTTTGGGACTCATCAGCCTCGGTCTCAGGCCTGGCGAACGAGCAGCGATTATCGGGGATAATGAACCCCAGTGGTACTGGGCTTCTTTCGCTATTCAGGCAGCACGAGCAATAACCGTAGCTCTATTTACCGATGCCATTCCTGATGAGATTCAATATATTGTTGACCATTCTGACAGCAAATTCATTATTGCCAGGGACCAGGAGCAGGTGGACAAGATATTGGCAGTCTATGAGAAGTTGCCGAAGGTGGAGAAGATCATTTGGTGGTACTGGAAGGGAATGAGGAAGTACGAACAATCCTTTATAACGAGCTATGAGAAGGTCAAGGAGTTAGGAAAGAAATACGAAGAGAGCCACCGCGGGGTTTTCGAGGAGAATATAGAAACAGCGAAAGGAGAAGAAACTGCCAACATATTCTATACCTCAGGGACAACCGGACTTCCTAAAGGAGCCATGATCACCCATCAGGCCTTGATCGGTTCAGCGGAGGCGACCCTGACATTATTCGAACTCACCCACAAAGACAACATCCTTTGCTATCTCCCTCCTGCCTGGGTTGGTGAAGCCTTTTTCACCACTGTCCCTCACTTGATTACTGGGGCGAAGCTCAACACCCTGGAAGAGCCGGAAACGATTTTTCATGACATCTATGAGATCACTCCGAGCATGATATTAGGCGGACCTCGGCAATGGGAGGGGTGGGTGTCGAAGATCCGAGCCAAGATCGAGGAAGCGGGTGGATTGGAAAAGTTGGTTTACAAAACGCTGATGCCCATGGCGCTCAATGTGGGTAAAGCTATCGAAAAAGGAGAGAAGATTCCTCTGTGGAAGCACATCGTCCACTGGTTTGTAGATTTGATCCTGCTCCAGGCAATTCGGGACAAACTTGGATTGACCAAATGCCGATTTGCTATTACTGCTGGGTCGGTAACTGGAACGGATACCATGGCCTTTATGAATTCAATTGGAGTTAGATTGAGACAGGTCTATGGTAGCACCGAGGGTGGGATGATCTCTGGACACCGGACTGACAACATACAGTCGAGAACCATTGGACCTCCTCTGCCAGGAGTAGAGGTCAAAATATCACCGGACGGAGAAATTTTGGTTAAAAGCCCTTACCTTTTTTCTGGCTACCATAAAAATCAAGAAGCTTACGAGAAAACAGTTCGAAACGGTTGGTGGTACAGTGGGGACGCAGGCACGATCGATGAACAGGGGCATCTGGTTTACATGGACAGGGTAAGCGAGCTGGCGCAGTTGAGTTCGGGGGAAAAATATGCCCCTCAGTGGATTGAAAGCAGTTTGCGTTTTAGCCCTTATATAAAGGACTCCATCACCATAGGGGAAGGAAGGGGATTTGTAACAGCGATTATTAATATGGATTATGAGAACGTAGGCCGCTGGGCGGAAAGGAACCACCTCACTTATACTACTTTTACCGACCTGTCACAAAAAGCAGAGGTTAGCAAGCTTGTCCGGCAGGACATCGACAGAGTGAATAAGCAATTGAGTCCAACGACCAGAATAAGAAAGTATGTACTTCTCCATAAGGAGTTTGACCCGGACGAGGCTGACCTGACCCGAACGAGAAAGCTGCGACGAAC
>CAZFJD010000283.1:0-4267 GCA_964518775.1 uncultured Syntrophaceae bacterium | reverse complement strand
TTACATTGAATAGATTGGTCTTGGTTGAAAGGCACAGAAACCCTGTCTACGAGTCCTTGGCGGAGAAGGTTGAAAGACTCCTCGAGATGTGGAGAGAGAAGACAAAAGACTATGAGAAGATATATACGGAAGGCGTGAAGGCAATAGGCGAGATAAATCAACTTCTTACGAGACAGAAATCTCTCAAATTTTCAGATCTCGAATATTCAATACTCCTCGAACTTGAGAGAAGGTTCAAAAAGGATGGTTTTGAAAGGCTTGTTAAAGACCTTACAAAGAGTCTTGAAAAATATATGTTCCTCGGTTGGTTTAATCAAATTACCGTCAAAAAAGAAGTGGAGAGGGAAATAAGAAAGTTTGTCCGTGGGATGAAGGGAAAGTATAGCCTCTCTTTAGATGAGATGAATGATTTACATACGAAACTCCTGGAAAGTGTGAACAATTATGGAACTACCTAACATCCCATATTCAGTCTCTTATAGGAATGTGAAGTACCCACGATTAGAATTTAGAACAGGAAAACTTCTTCTCGTTCTTCCGTTTGGTCGTAAACCTGGTCCCATTTTGGATAAACATAAGAGATGGATACTTAAAAAGATGGCCTTTGTCGAGGAGTGTTTGAAGCATGCTTCGGGCATAAGAATGGTTGAAAGGCCAGAGAAAGAGTTTAGAGCCTTGACCTTTTCTTTGGTTAAAAGGGATTTAAAAGAATTGGGTGGGAAGCTGAACCATATCTATTTCAAGATGATGAGAACAAAATGGGCAAGCTTAAGTTCAAAGAAGAATCTGACAATTAACAGACTGATGAAATACCTACCGGAACATCTGTTAAATTACATAATTTTCCATGAGATCGTTCACTTAAAAGAGAAGAGGCACAGCGATAAATTTTGGGGGTTAGTATCAAAAAAGTTTAATAACTGTGAGGATCTTGAAAAAGAGTTATTCGTATATTGGTTTAGGATTCAATCTCTTCGGCGGGTGTAGATGGTTTTGTAACGATCGCTGAAGGCAGGGTCTGTGAGGCAACTGATGCATTCTTCAGAGGAGGTGTCTACGGGTTCAAGAAGGACTTCAAATCCGAGGTCTTTATATTGCTCAACCATTTCTGAGAGGCGGGGTTCATCGATTGTAAACCGTTTTTCCCATCCCTCTTTTTTAAGTTCTTCTTCTCGACTCATACGATGAACAGTAAACGATGAACAATGAACTACTGACCACGGACAACTGATTACTGATGACTGTCTTTTTTATTTCAAAGGGATGATGACACCTTTTGAACAGAACAGTATTTTTGCACGACATCATTAGGCGGGAAAGAACTCATTCCCGCCCATATAAAAGCTTCCAACCCTCCGAGTGAGAGATGGCTCCGGGCTGGCAAGCAGCGACACACGGTGCGGTTTCCCCACCATAGCCGGGCTTACAGGGGGCGCAACTATACCTCACCTTCTTTCGTCCTTCCTGTTTCACACTTGCCACCGGACCTTCACGGAAGATGTCAAACTCATCGGGACCGATCTCAAGCACACTCCCAGGGCAGACATCTACGCACTTACCGCACCCATTGCACTTGTCGGTATCAATGATAACGAACCAGTCTCCGGAACCATCTTTAAAACCATAGTTGGTAATCATATTCTTCCTTTTCCCCTCACCCTGTCCCTCTCCCCTGCCTACCGGCAGGCAGGCGCACGGGGAGAGGGGAAATGAGAGGTTACGCTTTTCTTACGCTCTTCACCTTTCCCATCTTCAACAAAGCTTGTCCAAACAGGGCTGCTCCAATACCGCCAGCAATCTGAGTGTCAAAAGGATAACCGCGATGACGATACTCTTGCTTGTACCAGACACGGTCCGAAGTCTTAATGCCCAATTCCTTTTCCAGTCTCTTCACAACGCCCTCATTCTTGGCAATGCCGCCAGTGATCACGAACTTTTCCTTTACACCAAGGCGGTTTAACAACTCCATGATTCGGTGGGCCATGGCAGAACAGTAGGCTGCCATGATCTCGTTTTCCGGCATGCCTGCCTCCAAAAGACCGACGACTTCGCTTTTGGCAAATACGACGCAGGTGCTGCTGATCATAGGAGGTTCTTTGGGAATCTCGAAAGAACGAGGTCCAATCTCCCAGACGGGCACCCGGATGAGGTCGGCGAAGACTTCCATTCCTCGGCCCGTACCGGCAGCACATTTGTCATTCATCATGAAATTGAGAACCTTTCCCCTCTCATCGACATTGATCGCCTTGCAGTCCTGGCCACCCATATCCATGACAGTCCTGACCTCCGGGCCATACATAAAATTGGCCCCCCGGGCATGACAGGAGATCTCAGTGATCGACTGTTGAGCCATGGGCACATTCACTCTTCCATAACCGGTTCCAATGCAGTAGTCCATATTCTCAACTTTTAGATTGGTCTTCTTCAAGGCCATCCCCATGCCTTTTCTGGCGCTATCAGGGCTATCCGAACCTGTGCGCGTGTTGCCGTAGGCGTAAAGTTCACCATCTACCATAATGACAGCTTGAGTGCTCACCGAGCCGACATCCACCCCAGCCGTGATGAGTTTACCTTTCTTCCAATCTATATCCGGGTTGACCCAACTGGCTTCTGGCCATCTCCAGTACTCTTGCGTCTTCGCTCCCTCAGCCATCTTATTCTATCTCTTTATCCGTAGATCTTTATCAGTATCAGTGAGCAAGGATCGTTGGCCATTGTCGAATGGTTAACCTTTTCCTTCTGAGATCGCCTCTTTCTGTACCACGCTCGCCTTGACTTTCTCCTCCATTAGACCTGCAATCGCTGCCTCGGCTGCCCCAAGAGCACCGATATAATCGGGGTCCTCTGGCACGAGGACATCCATCTCGAGATTTTTCTTAAGAGAGTCAACAAAACCGAAGTTTTTTGCGATTCCTCCCACGATCACGACATCCTTTTCCAGCCCAACGATCCGTGCGACGGATCCAATCCTTCCTGCAATGGCGTTCATGACAGCCCGTGCGATATCGGGTTTTGGGATCTTTTGATGAATCAGTGAGATGACCTCGGATTCGCCGAAGACCGCGCATTGCGCATTGGTCGAAAGATTCTGAGTGGATTGAAGCGTGATCTTCGCCATTTCATCGACAGAAACCTCGAGGGCTCTGGCCATGGCCTCAATGAAAGTGCCTGTGCCGGCCGCACACTTCTCATTAATCGCAAAGTCGAGAACCTTTCCTTCTGGATTGACCTTGATGGCCCGGCCTTCTTCAGCGCCAACGTCAATGATCGTCCTTGCTGTTGGGATCAGTTTAATAACTCCTTGGGCATCAGCTGCGGCATCGGGAATGGATCCGTTCGCAAAAGCCACTCGTTTGGCCGCGCTTCCCGTGGCCACCACTCGCTCAACATCCTTTCGGTTTAAACCAGCCTTTTTGAGGACATCCGTATACAATTCCTCCACGACCTCTGCTTTTTTGATCCCTGTTGGGCTGGTTCCTTTTCCTAAGATCTGTCCGTCCTTTTTGATCACAATATGAACATTCTTGCCCCCTACATCTATTCCTGCAACTATCATCATTGACTTCCTTTCTTTTATGTATCTTTAAGTAACCTTCTTAAGCCCGAATGTCTCGGGCACGAAGAGATCGATCATCCGGGCTATTCGGGCTTCGTCAAATTCCCTCTCACCCGCCATATTCCTTTTTAATAACACAACATTTAGAATAAGAGAAGGAGAAAGGCCCGATTTATTCCAGATCTGAATCGAGCCCGACTTTGAAAAGGCCGTGCGAACAGCGGCCTTTTCAAACCAGCTGATTGTGCTCATTACCCTCTCTCGCAATCTGAAATCAACAGTTCTTAACGTAGATTAATGTCCAAACTTTGTAGGTTGAAGAGTCAGCCCGCTTCTTTGACTCTTTTTTTCTGAAGGTTTCGGTTGAACAATTTTCATAAAATATGTATATTTCAATCAGCAATCCACAGGGCGGCAGTGGAGATATTTCTTCGCTCTCGGCAACAAAAAATATTAGCCTATGCTTGGTTAGCTTTCGAGAAAGGCTTACTGTTCGCCTAAGGAAGCAAGACTTTGTTGAACGTTGAGACCTGACCATTATAATTTTTCTCTCAACCCACAAACCCCAGCTTGTAGACGGGGATAAGGGGCGATGACAAACGGTTCTGCATGAGGAGGTTTAACTCATGGGAGATACTTATCCCAAATTCAAAGCCGCGGCCATCCAGGCCGCTCCCGTATTCCTAAACCGCGAGGCCACTGTGGAAAAAG
>CAZFJD010000282.1:0-4287 GCA_964518775.1 uncultured Syntrophaceae bacterium | reverse complement strand
GGTTTCTCTGACGTCCAAAAAAGGACTCTTTGCAACTAGATTTAGTTTCTTTATACGCTATTCTCTGCTAAAAAGCAAGGAAAATCGTTGCCTTTTAAGTAGGGGGAGGAAGCGCCGCTCAGAGCTTGCCCTGAGCCCTCGCCTGAGACTTCGGCGAGCTCAGTCGAGTCGCTCGGGCCGAAGGCAAGCCTGGGCCGCTTGTCCTGAGGACAGTCGAAGGATCAGGCCAGGGAGTCGAAGGGTTAACTTCCACACTTTAGAGAACAGGTCTCTGTTTTTCTTCCATTCCTTTCTTTTCGTCCACGGTCCCCAGCACTGCCATGCCGCTGACAAAGAAGAGGAGAACCGAGAGGACGCCGGATTGGACACTTCCGGTGATGGCGATCAGAATTCCATAGATCAGGGGACCGAAGACAGAGGCAAATTTTCCCGAAACGGCGAAGAATCCAAAAAACTCAGCGCTGTTGGCCTGGGGCGTGAAGATCCCCTGGAGCGAACGGGAAGTAGCCTGGCTACCACCCATCACAATGGCGACCAAAACGCCCAGGATCCAGTATTCTGTTTTCGGATCCCAGATAATTCCTAACTGAAAAGCCCAGAGGACAATAAGGGACCAGATCCCCAGTGTGATCATGATGGTTCTTTTATTCCCAATGGCATCTGCCAAGAATCCAAAGATCATTGAACCCACAAAGGCGATCCCCTGGACCATCAAGAAAAAGAGGATGAGTTCATTGGTCTCCATCCCCAGAACCTCGGCACCAAAGATAGAGGCCATGACGATCACCGTCTCGATCCCCTCATTATAAATCAGGTAGGCCACAAGAAACTTCGTCAGTTCCCTGAAGGATTTGATGCGACGAAAGGTGTGGAGAAGGCGCTCGTACCCGGCTCGAAAGGAGATCTTTTCAGAATTGCGAAGAACCCCATATTTTCTCTCCCTTAAAAATAGAAAAGTGGGAAGTGAAAAGAAGAACCACCATATGGCTACGGAGAGGAAACAATCCTGGATACTGAAATACGCGACTGGAAATCCGATCCATTCTGGATATTTCAGCATGATCAAATTGATGGCCAAAAGAAGCCCACCGCCAATATAACCGAGCGCCCATCCCAGGCCTGAGATCCACCCGATATTCTGGTCGGTTGAGATCTCAGGGAGGAAAGCATTATAAAAAACGTTTCCTCCGGCAAATCCGATATTGGCGATAATGAATAAGATGGCACCCATCCAATAATCGCCCTCATGGACATAGTACAGGAGTCCCGTAAAGAGGACCGCCGTATAGCAAAAAGCCATGAGGAAGCGTTTTTTCGAACATGAGAAGTCCGCCACAGCCCCCAAGAAAGGAGCGAACACAGCGGAGATGGCCATGCTGACGGAAACGGAAAAGGTGAAGAAGGATGCACCGTGGAGATGATACCCGAAGAGTTCCACCCCCCTCTCCCCTCCGGCTACCACCTTGGCAAAGTATTGGTTGAAGATAACGGCGAGAATGGTTGTGGCAAAGGCTGAGTTGGCAAAATCATACATCGCCCAACCAAAAATCTCTCGCTTTTGAACTGGCATAAAAAGGGGGAAATGTTATTTGGTAAAGGTGAGGAAGCCCGTTTAGTTTATGGTCAAAAGGTTAGGTGTAAGAATTTAAGGACTAATGACGTAACCTTTCAACCAAACTCGCATCTTAACCTTAACCCTTCCCCAAACACTACTCTTCGGCGGCAATAAATGCTGACCTTACGCTATGCTCCATGCGCTATGCTCTCTGCTCGATGCGTCAAGCTCAGACTGTTCTAATCTCCTGACGCATAAAGACGTAATAACAGACTCCGAAGCAGACGAGTGTAATGGCCACAATAGAGATCAGATGGGGAAGGACGATGAGGAGGCTCTCCAAAAATGGGAGGGGACTTTGGAATCGGGTTAAGGAAAGTCTTTCTAAGGGCCCCATCAAGATCAAAGATCGTGTGGTCTTTCTCATGGGATCGAGGATCGTTGAGGTGGCATCTCCATAAAGGTTGATGGGAGAAAAGAGGGATGTGATCCTTTGCACCTGTTCATGCTTGATGATCATCGCCGGGTCCACGCTTGTACCTGTTTGACTGATGGGTGCAACAGCATCCGCTAAGAAACCAGCCCCCAAGCCGACGAAGAATGAGAAAAAGATCCACACCGCCAAGGAGGCCAGAGCAGAGGTGGCTGTGCTCCGAAAGAGCACGGAAAATAGAATCGAAATCCCCAACCAGAAAGAGATGTAAAGAAGGCTCGCGATGAGATAGATGACGAGGCGCCAGATCTCCTCCGAACCTGGGACCACCCCGATCAACCGAAGACCGAGCCCAGAAATGATAAGGACAATGCCGACCAATACAATGGCGATCGTCGTCACGCCTGCAAGGAACTTCGCATTAATGATGCTATCCCGGTAGATGGGCTGAGAGACCAATTTGCTCAACGTTCTCTGAACCCGCTCTCGATTGATCGCATCAAATCCAAGGATGATGCCGATAAGCGGGCCAAAGAAGCCGATAAACTGGACAAAGGAAAAAAGCTTTCCGGTTGAGGTGAAGAGCATCAAAAAGACAAGGGTGGGTTTAGCGATCCCTTTTAGCTCTTCCTGGATAGCCATGGCGACCATGGAGGCGACGATCACCCCGACCATGACAATGAGGGCCGAAATCAGGAGGAACCGCGTGCTGCTGAAGTGGTCCTCCATCTCCTTTTTAAGTATGGTGAAGATCCCGTGCAACTTAAGCCTCCTTAAAGTACCTCATGTAGATTTCTTCAAGCGTGTAATGTTCTTTATCCACGCCCAGCTTCTTCTTGGCCAGTTCCTGAATGGGACCCACTGCGACCAGATCTCCCTTGATCATAATCCCCACACGGTCACATATTCTCTGGACTTGGTCGAGGAGGTGAGAGCAGAGGAAGACCGTGATCTTCTTTTCCTGACCGAGGGAGCGGATGAGATCGAGCATCCGGTTCGTCCCGTCGGGATCCAAGCCAATGGTGGGTTCATCGAGGAAAACAACCTTTGGTTCCTTAATCAAGACCTCGGCGATCCCGAGGCGTTGCCTCATCCCCTTGGAGTAGGTCCCCACTTTCTTCTCAGCCTCTTCAAAGAGGCCGACGACCCTGAGTAACTCATCCATCTTTTTCTTAGAAACCTCATCCGGGATTCGGTTCAATCGAGCGACATAACGGAGATTCTGCCTTGCATCCATATCCTCATAGAAGCCAACATTCTCAGGTAGATATCCAACCCTCTCCTTGACCCGGAGCGGATCCCTTGACGGATCGAAACCACAAACTCGAACCTTTCCCGAGGTCGGTTCAGTCAGTCCAAGGACCATGAGGAGGCTGGTTGTCTTCCCAGCTCCGTTTGGCCCGAGGAATCCAAATACTTCTCCTTCGTCAATCTGGAGGGTAAGATGGTTCACAGCCGTCTGGGTCCCGTAGATCTTTGTCAGCCCTTCAGCCTCGATAATGGGTTGTCTCACCACTTTAACGTCTCCCCAACCAGATGAATAATGCACTCAACCCAGCAATCACAAAGAGGATCACGCCAATGCCAATCCATCCCCATGCTGTGGATGCCTTGACGGTCGCTCTCATTTCAACCGTCTTATCCGATTTTTCTCCGTTCACGATCACCCCTACGGAGTAATCGCCGACCAAGGCCTGCGGGGCTGGTTTCACCGTCACCTCGACCTGTTTCAACGCATTAGGTTCCACGGCATCGATCTTCTCGGGTTTAAAAGTAACATCCCAATTTTCAGGTTTGAAGGAGGAAAAGGTGACATTTCGATTGACCGCAGACCCTGTATTTTTTATGAAAATTGAGAAATTGGCCGGTTTCCCTGCGAAGGCCTCTAAGGAAAGGACGCCGGTGGGTGTTCCTGCGTCGATCTTATAAATGCCTGTAAGGATCACCATCAACCTTGCCTCAGCCTTCTTCTCTCCCGAGGTGACCCTGACCAGGATGGGATGTTCCCCAGGAGAGGCATCCTTCGGCGGACTGACCTCCACAGCTACGGTCTGGCTCTGTCCGCCCTTAATTCTCAGGCTGGAGATGAGTTTCGTTTCGTAGGACGGTTTAAAATTGATCTCCCACTTTTCCGGTCCGACTGCTGCAAGATTGACCGTCCGATCGCTCTCAATCTTATTCATGACCTCAATGGAGAATTCGAAACGAGCATCGGTCTGGCCTCTCAACACAGGATAGGATGTTGTAATTGTGAGGTCCTCCATCCCGGGCATTCGCTCCTGGACGTTCACCGTCAATT
>CAZFJD010000281.1:0-4296 GCA_964518775.1 uncultured Syntrophaceae bacterium | reverse complement strand
TTTCTCCCGTGTTGTTCTCTTCAGTCAGTTTTTACTTAAGATTCTCGGTCACTTCCCCGAAAAATGTTCACGAAGTTAGTTTCGAATGTGATCTTGATTTACCTTTACCTCTGCCTTAATCATCGCCGGAAGTTGACCCCTTCGACTGCGAAGCCCGCTCAGGGTCAATCCCTGCCTGCCGGCTGAGTCCACGGCCTTTGGACTGTGAATGCCGAAGGGCTGAGCTATTTATACCAAAAATTCAGTTTTATAGCAATTTTCTGTGGAAGCCTCTCCTGCGCTGAAGCTCCCGCCTACGCGAAGCCCCCGCTTCGGCGGGCGCAGGTAGGTCGGAGGGTAAACAGTGATCAGAGAACAGTAATCAGTGGGCTGTTATCAGTAAAAGAAAAAAAGGCAGGGTGTTAGGCCTTGAAATGTGAATCAAGGTCAACGACATCCTTCAGCTATTTCTTTACAGAAATCCTGCCACTTTGTACATTACCACCCTCCCCTTTCAATTTTTCTGGAACCCCCAAATGCGGATTGGAGAATTCGGAGTGCGGAATTTCAACCCAATTAAAACTCATTCTATTCGACCTAACCCCAACAACATACGGCATAGCGTTGACCTTCAATCGCCAGCCATAAGTCGTACAGAACCCCACATGGCGTGGATCCTCTATCGCAAAGAGTAACGATGCCTTTATAGCTGTTAAACTTTCTGCTCTAAAAATTTCTTTGGAGTCAAAATCTTCAGATGAAATGGGAGGACTTTAATATCAAGAAGATCCCTATCACCACTGATCAATATGTCTGCTTTCGATTCCAAACAACATTCAAGGAGCATGTTGTCTGCAGGATCTCTGCAGATCGATATCTTCGTTCGAGGATAAACAATAATTGTTCTTGTCACGAAGGCAGCTAACCCAGAAATTAATGCTTTTAATTGAGCTTGGGTGAGTTTTTTCTCGTCTTCGAGGAGTAGAGGAACTTCACGATATTCTTTCAGAATAGATGGGGAAACATATATATCCGTTTCCGCAAATGCCTTCTTGATAGCCTTTTCCGGGATTCCTCCAAAGACAAAAGCAGAGACAAGCACTCCTGTATCGATGACTACCTTATCTCTTCCCTTCGTAGGCCTTTCTCCTTACTAATTTAACAGCATTATCAATATCCTTCATTGTTAATTTCGTTCCCTTAAATGCTTCTCTGGCAATTTTAAGGGCCGCATCGAGCCTATCCTCAGGAGAAAGTACGGAAAGGATATAGTCCTCAGGGTCAATCGCCTTTCTTGCCGGCTTCATCTTCATCACCTCACTTCAATTTTTCATATCATACACTAAAAGGCTATTAAGTTCCATCTTTTCAATTGTTCTCTAGGTATCTGGGGTCGCACTTTCGAAATTCATGTACTGTTTTAAGACGTTGCGTAGTTGTCGAAAGATTGCCTTGAAAATCTTCACTTGGCATGAGGATTTTCAATGATAAAACCACATTATGATTCACGGTTCTATCCTCTTGCATTTTCCGACTTCGGTAAGTTAGTATTTTTCCCGCTCATATCATCTTGCTCACCTACGTTCTTTTCACCCGCTGTTTGGCACGCTTAGAGCAGGCACTCGGAGGCTGAAAGCAATGAAACCATTACCGATCTATCTGGTCTTCCTCGCGTCGCTCGCTCTTGCGATTCCTGCTACTGGCCAGGAAGTTGTAGTCCACGAAGCCTCGTTCATCCATATGGAATCAGCAGGCGGTTGGGTTGCCGCGGAGAAAGGTTTTTATGGGAAGGTGGAGGTGAAAGAGGTTCAGGGAGGACCTGACGTCTCTCCGATTCAAAATGTCATTGCTTCGGTAAGGCAGGGGAATATCGCTTTTGGGATTGAGCAGCCTGAAAATATCATCCGGGGACGTGAAAAGGAAAAATTCGACCTCGTTGCAGTCAGCGTTGACTTCCAATCCAGCGCGATGAGGATCCTCAGCTGGAAACCAATCAAATCAGCAAGGGAGCTCCGAGGCGATTTTGGCATCTGGAATGGATATGAAGCCAAGGCAAAATGTGCCGTAGGAAAAGGTTGGGAAAAACAGTTCACGATTCAACGTCAGGAGATAGACATCAAGCCTTGGCTCGCTGGAACCTGGCCGCTCGCCTCCGCGATGACCTACAATGAGTTGATCGCTGTCCAGCGTGAGATGAAAAAAATGGGGAAGCGGTTTTACACGATCGACTATAAAGATTTCGGAATCGACTGGATGGAGAACGTCCTTTTCACCACAGAGGAGATCGTCAAGAAACATCCAGACGTTGTCCAAGCAGTGGTCACCGGTAGATATAAGGGATTTAAATGGGCCTTTGAAAATCCGAGAGAGACCTTCGACATTTTGAAAAAGGTCGATCAAGCCCTTGACCTTGCTCATGAGATCGATGCGGTCTCTCCAATGAAGTTGTTGATGATCACCCCTGCAACAAAAAGGCATGGTCTGGGTTATATCCTTCCCAAGAAATGGGAGAATGTGACCAGAGATATGTTGAAGGCCGGACTTTTGGGTAGGATGCCAGACGTAAAGAAGTTCTATACTGAAAAATTCGCAAGCGGTGTGATGCCTAGGTAACTTAAATGAAATTTAGTTATTAGGTTATTCGGTCATTAGGTCATTAAATGACTTAATGACTAATAACTCAGTAACTTTATTTTTACAACGGTGGGCTTTTTGAGGACCTATTGTCATGATAATTTTCGCGGCTTGGGTCGACGGAACCGCCAAAATCCGACAAGGGCGATGATGACGATGCCGACAATGCCTGCAGCAATGACTGGCCAAGAAGGGAGAACGCTCTTCAAGACTTCTGCGGACGAAACGAGGTTGACCTCCTTGACAACCTTCCCTTCGTTTTGGATGAAAACTTTTGCCACCACTTGACCTTTCTGGATCGGAGCAACAACATACGGCGGTATTTGTGTAAGCACAGCAATGGAATTTTCTTTACCCTTTGGAACAGTCACCCTCCCTTCCTCTGCGGCGGTGAGCACCACCCGACTCAGTTTTCCTCTCTTGACTTTTACAGGACCAAAGGAAGCGCCCTTCTTAACGGCCTCGACCGTTGAGAAATTCCGGAATCCGTACTCTAATAATTTTTGTGCCTCGGGAGCCCGCTTTCCCATTTTGTCACATCCCATCACCACGGCGATCATCCTTTGGCCGTCCCTCTTTGCTGTAGCCGCCAGATGGTAACCCGACTCCTCGACGTGGCCCGTCTTCAATCCGTCCACGCCGATATTCTTCTGAAGAAGAATATTTCGGTTTTCCTGTCGAATCTTATTGTACTCAAATTCGGTGGTCGAATGGAGAACCAATGACTCTGGATATTGCTCAATGTACCGCCGCGCCAACAGAGCCATATCCATAGCGGTGGTATATTGGCCGTCGGCAGGCATCCCATGTGAATTCTTAAATTGAGAGTCCTTGAGCCCCAAGAGACTCGCCTTTTGATTCATCTTCGAAACGAAGACCTCTTCTGTTCCGGCCAGATGTTCTGCGATAGCCACACACGCATCATTTCCAGAAGCGACAGCAACTCCCTTCAACAGATCCTCTACCTTGACTCTATCTCCAACCTTGATGAACATCTTCGAACCTTGGACCCTCCAAGCCTTCTCACTCACGGTCACCAAATCGTCCATCTTAAGTTGTCCTGCACGGAGCGCGTCAAAGACTAAGTAGAGGGTGAGGACCTTTACGAAACTGGCAGGAGGAATCCTTAGGTGAGGATCCTGCTCATAAAGGATCTGGCCGCTCAGGCCGTCCATTAAAACTGCGGATCGCGCATCGCATTGGACACCTCCCTGAGTGGTCTCGGTCACCTGGGCTGCCTGTTGAGTTTGAATCTTCCGGGGTTTTTGAGCCCTCTGGGATGTTTTAGCCGCCTTGGATAAGATTTGATTTGGAAAAGTAATAAAAAAGATCGTCAACAATAAGGTTGGAATCCAGATATTCTTATGGGAACGAATCTTCATTCTACCCTCCGAAATCCTTGCAAAGACGGTTTAGATTTTCATTCATAACAAATTCCATTTCGATTTTCAATGCGAATTTGTCCATTGAAATCATCGGCCATCTGGGTTAGATTTAGGCATCTGCTGATCCGAAAAAAAATAACCTCTCGCCCATGAACAGGGAAGCTTCTCTCCTAAGAGTACTCAAAGAGATTGAGACTGTAGCCTCCTTTACATACAGAGAAATCGTTTCTCGTCTTCCCCCGAACGCTATTCCGATCGGTTTTTTCTGTCCTTATATCCCGGAAGAACTTCTTCATGC
>CAZFJD010000280.1:0-4301 GCA_964518775.1 uncultured Syntrophaceae bacterium | reverse complement strand
ACTTGGGGAAACTCATCGCACAGCGTATTCGAAAGATTCTTCCCAATCTGGAGGGTATCTGTCTCATCACGGCTGTGGAGAAGGCCCTCCAGTTGGCCCAAGTGGTGGCTACGGAATTGGGTGTGGAGGATGTGGCCATTGCGTATAATAAGGTCAAGCCCCACATGGAGACATCGAGTAGGCCTGTGATACAGGTTGGTGTCGACTCCGTCACCAGTGGATGGAAGTTCTTGGCCTTTTATGAAAGGGATATCAACCTATTGGTCGCAAGAGCAACTCAGGGAGTAGTTGTCATTGATGATGTGGTGACCACAGGTGGAACGATCTCAGGCCTCGTCGATCTCCTCAACCAGTTAACACACCTAAAGAGATTAGAACGTCCTATTACTATCCATGCCATCTTCTGCGTGGCGGAAGAGGGGATTAGAAAAAGGATCCTCCCTGCTTCTGTCCATTCCCTCACTCGCCTTCCCGATCCTGTGATCAGGCGACCTGGAACGCTGAAAAGAAAGCCCCTCCAGGAAGAGTTATGGCCCAAACCGTAATCCGAATGGCTGGAATTACGAAACGGTTTCCGGGCGTCATCGCCAACGACCGCATCGATCTGGAGATCCAACCTGGAAAGATCCATGCCCTCCTCGGTGAGAACGGAGCCGGAAAGACAACGCTGATGAACATCCTCTCAGGTCGTTACCGACCCGATGAAGGGGAGATCCTCATCGGCCCAAAACCCGTAAAGTTCAATTCGCCAAGAGATGCCCTCCAATTCGGGATCGGGATGGTTCACCAGCACTTCATGCTTATTTTTAATCTAACGGTCGCAGAAAACATCACATTAGGACTCCTCCACCCTCGCTTCTTTCTACAACAGGCGAAAGTGGAGAAGGAGGTAGAGAGCCTATCAAAAACCTATTCCCTTTCGGTTGATCCAAAGGCGATCATTGAAGAACTCTCCCTTGGACAGCAACAGAGGGTGGAGATTCTCAAACTCCTTTATCGCAATGTGGATGTTCTCATCTTAGACGAACCCACTGCAGTTTTGACACCTTCTGAAATTGAAGAGCTCTTTGTGACGCTCAAGAATATTGCGAAGGAAGGAAGATCTGTGATCTTTATCACCCACAAACTGGAAGAGGTAATGGAGATCGCCGATCGGATCACGATCCTCCAAAGGGGAAGGGTGATCGCCCATCTCACACCTGAGGAAGTGGAGAGCCGTACCGAATTGGCCCGATTGATGGTAGGACGTGAGGTCGTCCTCAAAGTAGAAAAAGAGCCCCTCCCTTTAGGAGAAGGGGTTCTGGAATTGCGGGACTGTTCGGGCATTGATGAGAGGGGGCATCCGGCATTTCATCATATCACCTTCGCGGTCAGGAGGGGAGAGATCTTTTCCATCGTTGGTGTGGCAGGTAATGGACAGTCTGAACTGGTTTCGGCCATTATGGGGTTGAGACCTCTGAGCAGTGGCGAGCTCCTGATCTTCGGGAAGCCTCTTCCTCGGGGGACTCCTCTGCCGAGGGAAGCAGTCGGTTTTATCCCTGAGGATCGTATAGGAGTGGGTTCCCTTCTTAATCTGGACCTGGTCGACAATCTTATCCTCACCTCTTATTCTCGCTTCTGTAGGAAAGGATTTTTTCAAAAGGAGTCAGCCAAGAAGCACGTCGAATCTCTCCTCCCAAAATTCCATATTGTTGCACCGGATATTGATGTAATGGCCCGACAACTTTCAGGAGGAAATCTTCAAAAGCTCATCTTAGCCAGAGAGCTCTCAAAAGGCCCAAGGCTTATCATTGCTGAACAGCCCACCCATGGCCTCGATATTGGTGCCACGGAGGAAGTGTGGGCAGAGCTTCTCAAACAGAGGGAGACAGCTGGCATCCTTATCATCTCCGGAGATTTGAGAGAGGTTCTTTCGTTGAGCGACCGGGTCGGAGTCATTTTTCGTGGCCGCCTGATGGATATTTTTTCAACGGAGGATGAGGATTGGGTCGGGGAGATCGGTCCGATGATGGCTGGGGTTAAAAAGGAAAAGAAAAGATGGGTCTGATTTTCGAACGAAGACTTTACCCTTCGAAAATCGCCTCTTGGGTAGGAATAAGCCTTTCCATCCTCCTCGCATTGATCATGGGAGGGGTGGTCTTTTTATCTGTAGGTGCCAATCCTTTGAAAGCGTATACCGTGATGGGATTGGGGGCTTTTGGTAGCCTCTATAATATCTCAGAGGTATTGGTGAAGGCTATCCCCTTGATTCTTTGTAGTTTGGCTGTAGCAGTCTCTGCAAAGATCCTCATCTGGAACATCGGTGGAGAGGGACAATTAGCTGTAGGAGGGATTGGTTCTGCAGGGGTTGCCCTTTTTTTAGCTCCTTACCTTCCCTCGCCTATCGTCCTTACCTTCATGGTTGTTGCAGGTTTCTTGGCAGGAGGCCTCTGGGCTTCTATTGCAGGTCTTTTTAAGGCAAAGTTGGGGGTCAATGAAATCCTCACGACTTTGATGTTGAATTATGTGGCGATCTTCTGGTTAGAGCATCTCTACTTCGGGCCATGGCGGGATCCTATGGGTATGGGGTTTCCTGGAACGGCCATCTTTCCGGAGTCTGCTTGGCTTCCTCGATTCCCACAGACTCGTGTTCATCTTGGATTGGTCTACGGTCTCTTAGCAGCTCTGGTCCTTCAATGGGCCCTTTCACGAACCCGATGGGGTTATGAGATGCGTGTGATCGGTGAGAATCCAAAGGCCGCTCAATATGCAGGAATGAACATCCCGCGACATATTCTCTGGGTGATGTTTATCAGTGGAGGGTTGGCAGGCCTTGCTGGAATGGCAGAGGCCTCTGGAATTCATTACCGGTTACAACAAGGATTGACTGTAGGATATGGGTATATCGGCATCATCGTTGCTTGGTTGTCAAGACTCAATCCAGTAGGCATCATCGTGGTTGCCATTCTTCTGGCAAGCCTGCTGGTGGGTGGAGATCAACTCCAGTCGGTGATGCACCTTCCTTCTTCCGTTGGCTTAGTGCTGGAAGGGACGCTCCTCTTTTTTGTCCTCGGGAGTGATTTCTTCTCCCGATACCGTATAAAATTAAGCACCAAATCAGAAGTACAACGCAGCATAGGCCATAGAGCAGAGGGCATGGAGCAAAGAACATAGAATCTGTTTTTAATAACTTCCTATATTATTTCGCTATGCGCTATGCACTTTGCCCTTTGCGACTTTCGATTTGAAAAAGTGATGGATACCGGAACGCTCATCTTCATTCTCTCAATAACGATTCAATCGAGCATCGCAGTCCTTTTTGCCGCAATCGGTGAAGTCTTTACAGAACGGAGTGGCGTGCTCAATCTGGGGATTGAAGGGATGATGTTGATGGGTGCTCTCAGCGGATTTGCCGCCGCCTATTATTCCAATAATCTTCTCCTTGGAATTTTAGCCTCGTTGATCGTGGGAGGGATATTCGCTTTGATTCATGGCTTCTTTACGATTTCACTGCGAGCCAACCAGGTCGTCTGTGGACTGGCATTGGCCATTTTCGGAATCGGTCTCTCCCTTTTTCTGGGAAGACCGATCATCGGGAGGGTTGGGGAAAGGTTCGTTCCGTTTCCCATTCCTTTTCTTAAAGAGATTCCACTCTTGGGCCCTGTTCTTTTTAACCAAAGTCTAATCATTTACCTCAGCTATCTCTTGGTCCCTTCGTCCTGGTTTTTTCTTTACCATAGCCGTCCTGGCCTGAACCTCAGGTCAGCGGGAGAGAATCCGATCGCTGCGGATACTGCTGGAATTCCTGTCATCCGAATTCGTTACCTCTGGACAGTCTTCGGTGGCATGATGGCAGGCCTTGGAGGAGCCTACCTCTCCCTCTCCTACACTCCTGGATGGAAAGAGAATATGACATCCGGCCAGGGGTGGATTGCCATTGCCATGGTGATTTTCGCTTTATGGAATCCCTTGAGGGCAGCCTTTGGAGCGCTGCTTTTTGGTGGGATCAATGCCCTTCAATTTTACTTCGAGGCCCGTCAGTTCACCCTCATCCCTTCTTACATCCTGAGAATGCTTCCCTATCTCTTCACCATCGCCATCCTTGTGATCGTCACTCGATGGAAGACGGTTCGTAAAAGAGCAGGAGCACCCGCAGGCCTTGGTCTTCCTTTCCAAAGGGAAGAGGGAATTTGAGCATTCTTTAGATGTTCTTGTGGTTCATCTCATTTTGTGTCAGGCCGAATTGGTGTGCCAAAATGGATCTATTTTTGTAGTACCATTTCTTTACCGAGGAAACCGCTCACGATAGTAACATCTCGATC
>CAZFJD010000279.1:0-4322 GCA_964518775.1 uncultured Syntrophaceae bacterium | reverse complement strand
CTGAGGGGAGAGGATGAAGGTGAGGGGGAAATTTTGAACATTCGAATTTCGAGTTTAATGACCTTTGGTTAACTCCTCTGCCATGATCTTTTCGGCTAAAGAATAGGGATCTGTTCGACGTTTCATGATGTCATCGATGATTGTCTCCAGCTGCCCTTCTTTCTCCATCTTTTCCATGAAATGGGTCATGACTTCTGTTTCAAGAATCTCCAAGAAAGTTGCCCTCGTCCTTTCCTTTAACTTCTTCTCTAAGGCACAGCTCTGTTCCAACATCTGCTTATGGCGGTAGATTCCATAGACCAGTTCAAAGATCCCTTTCCCTAAGATTGCCTCTGTTTTAAAGATCAAAGGCTCCCAACCATCCTCCCTTTTTCTCCCCATCTCGAGAACCATTCGGAGATCCCGTTCCATCTTATCTGCCCCTTCGCGTTCACACTTATTGATAACGAAGAGGTCTCCAATCTCAATGATTCCTGCCTTGATGGCCTGAATATCATCCCCCATACCAGGCACCAAAACGACAATTGAGGCGTGTGCTGTATTCACAATTTCCACTTCATCCTGACCGACACCTACCGTCTCGACCAGGATAATATCCTTCCCCATCGCATCCATCACATTGACAATATCCTGAGTTGACCGGGAGAGTCCTCCCAGACATCCTCGAGTGGCAAGAGAACGGATAAAAACCCCTTCATCTGTGGCATGACGTTGCATCCGAATTCGATCACCGAGAATTGCACCTCCGGTAAAGGGACTGGTAGGGTCGACCGCCACAATTCCAATGCTCTTGCCCTCCTTACGAAAAATATCCACCATCTTGTCCACAATGGTAGATTTGCCTGATCCTGGAGGCCCTGTAATTCCGATGATATAAGCCCTTCCAGTTCGAGGGTAAAGCTCTTTTAGCGCATCCAAGGCAGTAGGTATTCGGTCATCAATATCTCTCATCAACCTGGATGCAGCTCGAATATCACCTTCTAAGATTCTCTTGGCTAAACCTTCACTCACAGGGAATACAATATAGCAAAACTTTCCATAACTCTCAAGAAATTTTATTAAGAACGAATGGTAATTTTTTGATGTTCGAAGGACTGAGAAGCTTATTTTCCGTTCAGAATGCTTGGGAATAGAGTAGATGTCATAAATTACTCTTAGAGACACATCGAGACTTATCTCACTCTTCGGGCTTCACCCGCCCAGTATTTCTCACGGAGTTCCCTCTTGAGAACTTTTCCATAGGGATTTTTGGGGATTTCAGCAATGAACTCTACAGACTTTGGTTTTTTGTAACTTGCCAGATATTGCTTACAGAAGTTTATGATTTCCTCTTCTGTCGCCTTTTGGCTCGGCTTCAGCGACACAATGGCCTTGACCGCTTCTCCCCAGGTTTCATCTGGGACTCCGATCACTGCCACTTCATGAACGGCAGGGTGTTTGAGGATGACATCTTCAATTTCTCTTGAATAGATATTCTCTCCACCGCTGATGATCATATCTTTGGCGCGATCGAGAATATAGACATAACCTTTTTCATCCATGATCCCCAAGTCACCTGTATGCACCCACCCACCCCGCAAAGTCTCAGCCGTTGCCTTGGGATTTCTCCAATAGCCCTTCATCATGACTTCTCCCCGGACAACAATCTCTCCCATTTTCCCGGGCGGAAGTTCATTGTCATTCTCGTCGAAAATCTTGACTTCGACATCCGTTCTGGGAATTCCAGCCGATGTTAAACGCTTCATCTGCTCTTCAGTTCCCTCGAGAAGATGCTCTTCTTTACGCAGATAGGAGATGGTCATTGGAGATTCAGCTTGACCGAAAAGTTGAACGAATACCTGTCCCATCTTTCTCACCGCCTCCTTGAGATCTTCTACATAAATTGGGGCTCCACCGTAGCTAATGCACTTTATGGAGCTGAGATCGTATTTGTCGATCTCAGGGGAGGTCACCAGTCGTTTGATCATCGCAGGCGCCATAAACATGTTGGTCACTTTTCTTCTCTGAATGGTCTCAAAGACTGTTTTGGGGTCGAAGGTTTTTACATGAAGGATGACATTCGCAGCTCCTTTGGCTATATTGGGTATCCCGTAAAGACCACTGCCATGGCTTAAAGGTGCTGCATGGAGGATCACATCGTCAGGACCAAGAGGGGTCATATCAGCAAAGAAGTTCATGGTCATGGTTATCAGGACATGATGGGTGAGCATCGCTCCCTTTGGTTGGCCAGTGGTACCGGAGGTATAGAATAGCCATGCCAAGTCATCCCTTTCAACTTCCACATCTACAAAGTTTGGGAATCCTCCTTTGAGCAGAGTTTCATAATGGATCATCCCTTCGAGAGGATCGATAATGCAAACGTAATGTTTTACTCTAGGCATCTCATTCTTGAGGGCGTAGAGGGAATCCCTGAAGTCTTCTCCCAAAACCACTGCCACGGCTTCGGAGTTGTCGATGATGAAAGCGCACTCCTTAGGATGAAGCCGGAAATTAATGGGAACCGTTCCTATTCCAGCCTTGAAGCAGGCAAAAAGGGTTTCAATGAACTCGGGGCAGTTGTGTAAGAGAATGGCGACATTTTCCCCTTTCTTAACCCCTAAGTCACTGAGGGCATTAGCCATTTTGCTGATTCTTTCGTTCGCCTGTTGATAGGTCAACTCATAATCCCCATAAGCGATGGCCAATCTTTCTGGGAAGGTGCGTGCGCTTTTCGTAAAAAGTGTTCCGACATTCATAAGAACCGCCTATTACTCGTGTGAATCGAGCGTAATGACCTAAACGAATTTGCAGGTAATTCCACCGTCGACGACGATTTCTGCACCGGTGATGTATTTTGCCTCATCGGAGGCGAGAAAGAGAGCCGTATGAGCCACATCCCAGGCATCGCCCATCTTTCCGATAGGGCACTGCTGATTTCGAATTTCAATCATTTTTTCAATGTCCCCTTTCGCATAAACTTCCTTGAGGGGTTCTCGAATCATCGGAGTATCCATTAGCCCTGGGAGAATACAATTGGCACGAATGTTGTTCGCTGCGTATTGGAGCGCAATACTCTGTGTGAATCCAAGGATCCCTGCCTTGGTCGTGTAGTAGGTGATATATGGGATGCCGGTATAACGGATGGCTGCAATTGAAGAGATATTGGTTATGACGCCACCTCCCTGCTTCTCCATGTGGGGGATGACATATTTGCATGTCAGAAACATGCTCTTTAAGTTTACCGACATAACGCGATCCCACGTCTCTTCGGTTGTTTCGACAGGACCTCCAACCACTACAATACCAACATTGTTATGGAGAATATCAATTCGGCCATAGGTTTCGATACATCGATCGACCATGGCTTTCACCTCATCGGCTTTGGTGACATCCACTTTCTGAATCGTGCAGATGCCGCCCTCCCTGTCAATAATTCCCTTCGTCTCTTCAGCAGCAGAAAGGTTAATATCGACAGCAAATACTTTTGCTCCTTCTCGGGCAAACAGTACTGCAGTCGCTTTACCGTTTCCCCAGCCTGGTCCTACAGAGCCAGCTCCTGTGACAATGGCTACTTTATCTTTCAGTCGCTCTACCATTTCAGTACCCCCTATCAACAAATTTTCAATTAAGAAGGTTTTGAAGGAAATACTCAATTTTCAGGCGAGAATAACAAAAGATGGTGTTGAGTGTCAATCATCCCATTGGCACAAGCAATCAAGGTATCAACAAGAAATTATATCTTACAAAGCGCGGCCGGGGACGCCGATGTGTCGGGCAATGACAATCCGTTGGATCTCTGAAGTTCCTTCTCCGATGTCTAAGAGTTTCTGATTTCGATAATGTCGCTCCACTGCATACTCTTTCATCAAACCGTATCCGCCATGAAGCTGAACCGCTTGATTGGCCACCCGGTGATACATCTCGGAGCAGAACATCTTCGCCATCGCGGATTCCTTGGAAAATGGTCTGCCCTGCTCACACAACCAACAGGCTTTGTAGAGAAGAAGCCTTGCGAGTTCGATCTCGGTGGCCATATCTGCCAATTTAAAGGCATTGACTTGGAAAGATCCAATGGGTCTTCCAAATTGCTCTCGTTCGCAGGAATATTTGAGGGCCAATTCAAATGCACCCTGAGCACCTCCTAAACCCATTGCAGCAATGCTGAGCCTTCCTCCATCAAGGGTAGCGAGCATCTGGTGGAATCCGTCTCCGCGCCGGCCAAGAAGGTTCTCTTTAGGAACTTTGCAATCCGTGAAGTAAAGCTCCCCCGTATTGGAAGATCTCCAAACCATTTTTCCATGCATGGTCTTTGTCGTAAAACCAGGAGTCCCATTGGGAACGAG
>CAZFJD010000278.1:0-4357 GCA_964518775.1 uncultured Syntrophaceae bacterium | reverse complement strand
TAAAGAATTCACTTGACGGAATTTTTGTCTGAAGTTATGAAGTATGATTAATTAGGGAGGAAACGTTGGTTTCAGAGATTACGCAGTGGATTATGGAGTCGATGAGGGCCCACGGTCAGGTGGCGGTCTTCATTGGCGTGATGATCGAGCAGATCATTATCCCCATTCCATCCCCTCTAATTATCATGGGCGCGGGCGCCATTCTTATCCCTCCTGAGCTCTCCATTCCGAATGCCTTTCTTCAAATTCTATGGATCATTGTCCTTCCGGGGACCATCGCCTCCACCTTGGGCTCCTATATTGGATATATGATCAGTTTTTATGGAGGGAAGGCACTGGTGATTCGGCTTCAGCGTTTTTTGGATGTGGATTGGAATGAGATAGAAAATCTGGAGAAACGATTTCACGGAAAAAAAGAGGCGCTAAGTATCTTCTTCTCTCGAGCCATTCCTGTCTTTCCTATTTCTTTGGTCTCGATCTTTGCTGGGCTGCTCCGCATCCCCATTAAACCCTTCACCCTTTACACGTTTCTGGGTTCTATCTTCCGATGTCTCTTTCTTGGTTTTTTTGGATGGTGGATCGGGGCAACTTATGAGAAGGTCGCCACTCGCTTAGATTCAGTTGAAACAATCGTCTCAATCTTGATGTTGATAGGCATGGGAGTGGTCTTTGTCTATCTCTATTACAAATTTAGGAAGGCCACTCCATCGTCGCGTTAGGATACGGGCCCATTCATCGCGTGGGAGTACGAAAATGAAGACGAATTCTTAAAAAAGGTTTGACTTGATTTAAAGAAAGTGTTTATGAATAATACGTCAAAAAATTGAAAGGAGGATGACGGATGAGAGTGACCGTTGACGAAGAAACCTGTATTGGATGTGGACTTTGTGCAGAGACTTGTCCAGACGTCTTTGAGATGAACGATGATAAGGTCCGTGTCAAGGTGGATGAAGTTCCAGAGAATGCGGTTGAAACGTGTCGCGAAGCTGCTGAGAATTGTCCGGTCGAGGCTATTCAAATTGAAGAGTGATCTTCTGAGGATGACAAAAGGGGCAACCCTTACTGTTGAGGGTTGCCCCTTTTTCTTTACCCCGTTAGAAATAATGCCCCGCTCGGTTTCGAGTCGCAACGACTGGAATTTCTAACGGGGTTTACTCAAAATATTCTTTGATCTCCTTATACCGATTAGGGTCCCGCAATCGCTCAAGCGCCTTTGCTTCAATCTGTCGAATTCTTTCTCGACTGAGACCGAACTGCCTGCCGATTTCCTCCAGAGTGCACTCGCCGTCCTCTGCTATACCGAAACGGAGTCGAAGGATCTTCTCTTCTCTCGGGGAGAGACCAGACAGTAGCTTACGAGTCTGTTGGATCAGATCCCTTTCGAGCAGCGAATCATTGGGAGAGAGGCTTTTTTCGTCAGGGATCAAATCTTCAAGCGTGCTATCCTCCTCCCCAATAGGCATATCAAGAGAGATCGGTTCTTCAATGAGGTTGATAATCTTCTCAACATCGTGCAAGGGAATTCCACTATCCTTCGATAATTCCTGGGAAGTTGGTTCGCGGCCCAGCTTTTTTACGAGGTCCTTAAAGGATTTCATCAACTTTCCTTTAATTTCAAAGAGATAGTTTGGAATTCGAATAGTCCTGGACTTTTCCGCAAAGGCCCTCAAAATGGCTGCCCTGATCCACCATGAGGCATAAGTGCTGAACTTATAGCCCTTCGTATAATCAAATTTAACCATGGCCTGCATGAGACCAAGATTGCCCTCCTGAATCAAATCCAAGAAGGAGAGTCCCCGGTTAGCATATCGTTTTGCAATACTGACAACCAGCCGCAAATTTGCTTGGATTAGTTCATTCTTTGCCTGTTGGGTCTCGAAGACAGCCAGCTGATACCGGTTTAACATCCTTTTATAGAGAAGATTTTTTTCCTTAATCTCCGAGGGGGTGAGTTTTGGTTTCTTTCCATTCCTTCCTTTAAGTTTATTTCCTTGACGAAGGGTGTATGACCGCCTGTTCCCCTTTCTTGAAAGGGCATACTGAGACAATTCCGCCTTTAGACGGTTCGTTTTGGTTTCCAGGGCCTTGACCTGGCGTTCACCCTCTTTAATCCTCTTGGCTAACTCAACCTCTTTCTCTGGGGTTAGAAGGGAGATCTTCTCCAGACCTTTTAAATATTCCAGCGTGATATCCCGAGGATAGTCAATAACCTCTTCATGAGGAGACTCAAGCTGAAGCTCGTCCTTTTCCTCAGGCTCCACGGTTTCCTCATCTGACTGAAGCTCAAGCTCATCGATCGTCTCTTCCAATCCATTTTCGGCATAAGCCAAGGATTGGACTGGAGATGTTGAGCTCTGTGCTTCAGCAAAAAGAGACGAGGACGGCAATGGCTCCAGGGTTAGGTCCTCTCTTTTTTTACCGTTTGTCTTGTTCTGTTTCACAGAAGTCTTGCCCCTTTCTTACTGGAACAAAAAACCCCTTCCATTCAAAAGCCATGGAAAGGGCAATCAATTTCAGTCCTTATTTTTACGATAAATCCTTTCCGGTCGAATGGCAGAATATTTAAAAAATCACCAACAACTGGTGAAATATCCATTTTGTTAATTATAATATATTCAAAATCAGTCGCTTTGTCAAGAATTATTTATTTTTAAAATTGCGATTTAATATCAATGCATTACATTCACCTCTGGCAATATACCCAATTTCATATAGGATTTCTTCCAGACGAATCCGGCTGGTTTTATGGCCAGATTTGAAGATCGCCCATGCCCAAACCCTCAAAGGCAGGCCTTTTAATTGACTTTAAGAAAACCTTCTTTTATATAAGATTATTCTTTTGGTGGCTTCCGTAGGTTAAGTGAAGGGGATACCATGGGGTATGTTGATCTCCACGTCCATACGACCGCTTCCGATGGCGTGATGAGTCCGTCGGAACTCGTCAGGTATGCAAAGGCAAAAGGCCTCCAGGCCGTGGCCATTACCGATCATGATACGATTGAGGGTTTGGAAGAAGGGCTATCGGAAGGCCAAAAAATCGGTTTTGAAGTGATCCCTGGGATCGAGATCAGCGCAGAACATTCTCCCGGCTCAATGCACCTCTTAGGTTTTCTCATTGATATCCATCACCCACTTCTTAATGAGAGATTGGGATATCTGCAGAAGGCGAGAGCGGAACGTAATCCAAAGATTGTGGAGAAGCTCAACCGCCTGGGGATCGGACTCGGTTATGAAGAAGTACTGAAGGTCTCTGGAGGAGGACAGGTAGGCCGACCCCACTTCGCCCAGGTTCTCTTAGAAAAGAATTATGTCAGGACCTTCCAGGAGGCATTTGACCGGTTTCTGAAGAAGGGAGCCCCCGCCTACGTAGATAAGTTCAGATTTACGGCAAAAGAGGCTATCCATTTTATCAATGAAGCTAAGGGTGTAGCAGTGCTCGCCCATCCAAATACCCTCGGTATGAATGGATACTCGGAACTTGAAAAGTTGGTCCTTCGACTCATCGACGAAGGCCTTAAGGGGATAGAGGTCCACTATCCTGAACATTCTGCCTTGGAGGTGACACAATATAAGACTTTGGCTGAGCGATATGGGCTTCTGATGACAGGGGGGACGGATTACCATGGGATAGAAAAGAACGGGTTGGATATCGGGGTTGGAAGGGGGGAGATGAGACTTCCCTATTCCATCGTGGATGGGCTTAAGGCGGTTCGAGATAAATCTTTGTAGATATCGCGGTGGAGAAGTGGTCGTTTTCTTATTAGTTGTTACTGCTGTCTTGTGGGGTGCGACCCCGATCATTGAGAAGATCGGGTTGACAAAGGTTGATCCCTTAGTTGGTGTCACGATTCGAAGTACCATTGTCACAGTGGGCCTTTTCATCCTGACCATCGTACTCGGCAGAGGAAAAGCTTTGATGGAGGTGGATGGAAGGACCTTTCTTATCTTTGGCACAAGTGGCGTGATGGCAGGTCTTCTGGGGATGTGGACTTACTATATAGTCCTGAAAATGGAGCCCACTTCTAAGATCGTTCCCATCGCGGCCTGCTACCCACTGGTTACGGCACTGCTCAGTGTTTTGATCCTCAAGGAAGGAGTGACCATTCAGAGAGTGATCGGAACCGCATTGATCGTGACGGGAATCTGGCTCGTCAAATGATTTCAATGTCATTAAGTCATTTAGTAATTAAGTCAATATAATGACTGAATAACCTAATGACTCAATGACCGAGACTTGGAGGGAACATGAAGAGGCGAAGCAAAACGAATCGCTTAAAAGCGGCATTAAAGCGGAAAAATGTAAGAAGATCTTTGAGGAAATCCAAGGGAGAAAGAAGATATCCAACTTGATCTCTGA
>CAZFJD010000277.1:0-4367 GCA_964518775.1 uncultured Syntrophaceae bacterium | reverse complement strand
CGCAACAATCCCATGGCCAGGCCGATGACCACCCCTGGGATTGCAGCCATGAGAAAGGCAAAGAAGAGTCGGTAGATTGTGACCAGGGTATGGTGGAAAAGATCTCCCTTCCCTCCAATCTTTAACAGTGATTTTCCAATCAGGGTAGGAGGAGGAAAGAAGTAGGCTCCGATGATTCCAGTCTTGGCAAAAATCTCCCATGTAGCCAATGCCAAAAAAATAGAGATGGATGGGACTAAGAACTCCCTTTTTAGAAGGATTCTCTTCAGGTTGACTTTAACCATCTCAAAGGGAACTCCTTTCCACTTCTTCCTTCAACGACCCCCATATCTTTAAAGAAAGCTCGGAATAGAGGGGCCATCCCTTCATCTCGATCTTCCTAGGCCTCGGCAGATCCACATTAAAAATTTCTTTTACCCTCCCTGGTCGAGAGGTCATCAGCACGATCCGATCTCCGAGATAGATGGATTCGTCAATGCTATGGGTCACGTAGATGACCGTCTTTCGAGATTCCTCCCAAATCCGGATCAACTCGTCTTGAAGGATCATCCTCGTCTGTGCATCCAAAGCGCCAAAGGGTTCGTCCATGAGAAGCACTTCAGGATCGCTGGCGAAGGCCCGGGCAATTCCAACTCTCTGCTTCATCCCTCCGGAGAGCTGATGAGGATAGGCACGAGAGAATTCTCTTAACCCGACTTTTTCAATAAATCTTTGTGCCACCCCATACCTTTCCGCTTTCGGTTGACCATCCATCTCTAAACCAAACGCCACATTGTCCAGAACCGACCTCCAGGGGAAGAGGGCATACTCTTGAAAGACCAATGTGGCTAAAAAAGGGGAATGGCCATCCCGAAGAATATTGATTTCACCAGAGGTGGGTTTAAGTAACCCAGCCACCAGGCGTAAGAGGGTCGATTTTCCACAACCGCTGGGGCCAAGAATGCATAGGAATTCACCCCTATAAATTTGCAGGTCTATCCCCTCCAAGGCTATCAATTTCCCCTGAAGGGGATAGTACTCCATGTGAATTCCTTTCATCAAAATCTTGGGATTCATCTTCAGATTACCATCGACCCATCTTGTTCACAGCAAAATCGGCATAAGAGAAGTCAACCATCGTTTCGACCGGCAACAGGGTGTCATATTTAAGATAACCCCTCTCCAGATTGAAACGTTGCTGATCCATCAAAATCTTCGAATCCACTTCGAGGTTGGGACTAAAATGTGGTGCCCTTGTTTTAATGAGTACGTCGGGTCCCACTTTAGTATACTTCTGAATAATAGCCATATGCTCCGGTTTTTTCCAGGCATCCTTTTCACAGAGATCTCGAACAGCTTTAAGATAGGCAATCATAAAATTCCTCGCCAGTTCCTGGTTTTTTGCTGCCCAATGCGTATTCCAGAAGAGCATCGTGATCGGAAAAGGTTTCGCCCCTGGAGGAGCTTTCCAGGGTCGAATTCCAACGCCCTTCGATTCTGCACTGGTGGCAAAAGGCTCTGTAACAATTCCTGCTGCAATAGCACCCGTCTCCAAAGCGACCACCATCTCCGGGAATGGCATGGTCTTCAAATCGATGTCCTTGATCGTAAGATTTGCCCTGCTAAGCATTTCATTGAGTTGCCATTCTGTGGCAACCCCTTTGGCATTGACTGCACAGGGTCTTCCTTTTAGATCTGCTATCTTTGTGACCTTGCCCTGATCATAGTCCAGTTTTCTTATCGTCAAGTAATCTTCATTGTATGCCAGGTGCATTGGAGCAACGTACTTCACAGGAAGCTTACCATGAATGGCATTATAACCAGCCGCACCGAGAGCTCCACCGCCAACCTGAATATCGCCCGTGGTCACCTGCGCCAGGATGTCTGCACCGCTTGGAAGCCTGACAACCTCCCCTTTAATCCCTTGCTCCTTAAGGTAACCTTTCTCCTCCGCCAATAAGAGAGGAGCATAGGACTCAGAGGGGATGATACCCATTTTCACAACGGTTTGAGCCCTCGCTTCTACAAATCCAAATAGAATAAAAAATAATAAAAGCCCCAAAATCTTTCTCCATCGTTTCATGTCTTTTACCTCCTTTCTAATAGATTTTAAACAATTATATTCCAACCACCCTTTCTCTCCAGGGCATGAGGGCCCCTCCCAACTTTTCTAAACCATGAGTAACGAAGAGACCGATCAAACCAATGACGATGAGAGTACAATACATGTGTTTGATCCGAAGAACCTGCCATGAGATCCAGATTAATGCCCCCAACCCCGTTTTCGCTGCGGCCAGTTCTACAGCGATCACCAAAATCAAGGAGAGTCCTAAGCCCAACCGAAGCCCCGTGAAAATAAATGGCAGCACTCCGGGAAGGATCACCTTCAAAAAAAGCCGCCACCCGGTTGCGCCATAATTCTTGGCTGCTTCTAAAAGAACCTTTTCAATACTCATCACACCAGCCATGGTGGTGATGGTGATTTGGAAAAAGGCTGTGATCGCAGCCGTGACAATGAGAGATTTCTCTCCAATGCCGAGTGCCATCATCATCAGAGGAAGCAAGGCAATCTTAGGAATAGCATAGAGGCTGTTGACAAATGGCTCCAGGGCCAAACGAAGGGTCACAGAAAGTCCCATCAACAAGCCCAAGAAAATGCCCGGGATAGAGGCGAGAAGGAAAGAGAGACCCAATCGATAGAGGGTGGAGACTATATGGAGGTCTAACTCTCCCTCATCGATGAGGACCTTAAAGTTTGATGCCAGAGAGGAGGGAGGAGGAAAATAGTCCGTCCTGAGGAAACCAATCCAGGATCCAATCTCCCATAAGATAAGTAGAAGGATGGGCGAGAGGACAGATATCCAATTCTTTTTAATCGTAAAGATGATCGTTTTCATTTGGGGGAGAAAAAATTTTTTTATCCTAATTGAATGGGCTCCTCTTGTCAAATCAACCTACAAGATCTACCTACAAGATCCCGTTCCAATTTCTTAAAGACAATGTAGCATACAATGAATAGACAAGTCTACCAAGGTAGACAGGTATTAATGCTGTACTTGTAATGAATAACGAAATTTATTTCCCATTCGCAATCCAATTGTTTGCTTTAAGCTTCAATTTATTCCACTCGTCGTCAACATCTTTTTGGATACGTTTGATCTCAGCTTCTTTGACATGTCTGAATCTTCCTTGTTTGGATAGATATTCTTCTACGGGAAGTCGGCGTGGTTCATGATTAATCGTATACCTTACCCCATCTTCCACTTCGTAGAGGGGAAAAATGTTCGTTTCCACGGAAAGAATAGATATCTCCGGGGAAATATCAGTGGGCATCCGCCAACCTGTCGGGCAAGGAGAGAGCAGATGAATAAATTTCGTTCCTCGAATCCCTTTGGCCTTAGTGATTTTTTGCTGAAGATCGCGGGGAAAACCGATTGTGGCTGTTGCCGAATAGGGATTATAATGGGCTGCCATGATCTCCATGATATTTTTCTTCCGCCTGGGATTTCCTTTAGGAGTCGTTCCTGTCCAGGCAAAAGAGGGAGTTGATGAGCTCACCTGAATCCCAGTGTTCATATAGGCTTCATTATCCAGGCAGACATAGATAATATCATCGTTGTTCTTCATCACTCCTGAAAGAGCCTGCAGTCCGATATCAAAGGTTCCTCCATCTCCTGCGAAAGCCACCACCTGAATATCATCCTTCCCTTGAATTTTAAGGGCATTGGCGATCCCGGCCGCGGTCGGTGCCGCAATTTCGAAAGCAGAATGAAAAGCCGGTACAGCATGTGGGGAATTAGGATATACACCTGAGATCGCCCCTTCGCAAGATGGAACGATGACGACTATAGTCCGAGGCCCCATGGCCTGCATCACCAGTTTCATTCCGATCACAAGTCCGCAGCCAGCACAGGCGCCATGACCAGGCCGAAGCATATTGGGTTGTTGTTCAGGTGATACCATATGTATTCTCCTTACCCTCTGTTATTGTTACAACATAGTACTTAAAAATTCGAAATCCGAAGTTGTTTAAACTTCAAACACTAAACTCTAAATCCTAAACAAACCCAAAATATAAAACTCAAAAGGTAATTTTTTCGGTTTTGAATCTTGTACTTTGAACATTTGAGTTTGCTTAGGGTTTAGGGTTTAACATCTTTGTTTCGGATTTCGTGCTTCGAATTTAGAATTTGATCTACGTTGAATTTCCCAAACGTTTTTTTCAATCTTCAATCTACAATCCGAAATCTGCAATTCATTATTCCATGATCCAGATCGGTGTATCCATGGGTTCTGTTTTTTTCATCATATCAAGGGCAATTTTCTCGATAACCTCAGGATCTACATCTGTCCCCCCGATCCCAGCAATATAGCTGAAAGTAAGAGGA
>CAZFJD010000276.1:0-4380 GCA_964518775.1 uncultured Syntrophaceae bacterium | reverse complement strand
TTTAAATAATAGTCACATCCCCAGTTAAAATTTTCCGTCTCGACATTGAATCCGTGTTTATCCGCAACGGTCTTTAGAATCTTGGTAGCCTCTGACGCCACCTCATCTCCAACCCCGTCTCCTGGTATGATTGCGATTCGATAAGAAGGCATATAATCTCCTTTACATGAATATTTGCTAACAATATCAAAAATACCTTTTGTGTCAATTTAAAAATTTGATCCATAGCCCTTTGCCTTATATTGCGAATTGTGATAATATACAAGAAGTTGGAATTCATAAGCTTTCAATTTTGAAGAGGATTCGACTGCAGGACCCCTTGGTTCGAGAGTGTAAATAGGGAAGAGGCAGATATTAAAGATGAATCTCACAGAAAGCCCTTTTATTTCATTTTTGATTGAGACGGGAAAGCTAAAGAGGGTAGATCTGGAAAGAATCCTTTCCTCGAATGGGTCCTCCGAAGACCTTTCTATCGAAGACCATTTGCTCTCTTCGGGGCTTCTGACAGAAGCTGAGCTTCGATCGAATCTCGAAGAATTTTACGGAGCCCCTCTTGCAACCAAAAAGGATTTTCCGGAAGAACCGGTTTTAGTCAACACGTTATCGATTCAATTCATGAAGGAATCGAAATTCATCCCAGTTCGCTTGATCGATAAGGAATTGACGGTGATCATGAGCAATCCTTTAGATTTTTATACGATCGACGCGATCCGATTGGCCACCAATTTCGACATCCGAATCCTCTTTGGAAGCGAGCCTCAAATCTTAGAGGCGATCGAACGCTCTTATGGGTCTGGTGTGACTTCAATGGAAAAGATTATTGAAGATATTGACCGGATACCCGAATACCGGGCAGAAGAAGAGGAGGATGTTGACCATCTCCGAGACATGGCCTCTGAAGCCCCTGTCATTCGTCTGGTCAACCTCATCATTACAAGGGCAATCGAGAGAAGGGCAAGTGACATCCACTTTGAGCCCTTTGAGGAACAGTTCAGGGTCCGGTATCGAATTGACGGGGTCCTCCACGATGTGGAATCCCCTCCGAAGAGGTTTCAGGCAGCGATCGTTTCCCGCGTCAAGATCATGGCGAAATTGAATATTGCCGAAAGACGCCTTCCTCAAGATGGACGCATTATGCTTCGGGTCAAAGGCAAGGAGATCGATTTCAGGGTCTCTACGATCCCGACCATCCATGGAGAGAGCGTCGTTCTTCGAATTCTGGAGAAGAGCAGCATTCTGCTCGATATTGAGAAATTGGGGTTTCCAAGAGATACTCTCGAGGGTTTCAGAGCCCTTATCCAAAGGCCCCACGGAATTATTCTCGTCACAGGTCCCACCGGAAGTGGAAAGACGACCACGTTGTACTGTGCTTTGGGAAAGATCAACTCACCTGAGAAAAAGATTATTACCGTGGAGGATCCGGTCGAGTATCAACTGAGAGGGATCAATCAGATTCAGGTCAAGCCATCCATCGGGCTAAGCTTCGCCAATGCTTTACGGTCGATTGTTCGCCAGGACCCTGATGTGATCCTCATCGGTGAGATCCGAGATGCGGAGACCGCTGAAATCGCCATCCATGCCGCGCTGACAGGTCACCTGGTTCTAAGCACGCTTCATACCAATGATGCCCCAAGCGCCATTACCCGGCTCATCGATATGGGGATGGAGGACTACCTTCTCTCCTCCACCATTATTGGCATATTGGCCCAGCGTCTGGTGAGAATTGCCTGCCCCTTCTGTCAGGAACCCTATTCCCCTGATCCGGCAGTCCTCAGGGAGATGAGGGTAGACAAACAAGACCTTTCCCATTTGAAAATTATCGATGTCAAAGGATGCGAGAGATGCGCTCATACAGGATATTGGGGCCGGTCGGGAATATTTGAATTCCTTCCGATCACTGAGGAGGTCCGAAGGCTCATCCTGGAAAAGAAGGATTCCAGCATCATCAAAGAAGTGGCAAGAAAGAATGGAATGCGGACATTGAGAGAAGATGGTTGGATGAAGGTCAGGCATGGAATAACCACCATTTCTGAAGTCTTAAGGGTTACTCAGGAGGAGCAGGTGGTGTAATGCCAGAATACCTTTATAAAGCAACGACCCTGAGTGGGCAGACAGTGGAAGGTTCGATGGATGGAAAGGACGAGGAGGCCATCGTCCAGAATCTCCATCAACTTGGCTACATTCCAATTCGAATCGCTTCCAGACAGGCGAAAGAGATTGGATTCCGCTTTTCTCCTCTTCTCCGCAAGGGCGTTGGGGTGAGAAACTTGCTTACGTTCACCCAAGAGCTCTCGACACTGGTCTCAGCCGGTCTTCCCATTGATCGAAGCCTCACCATCTTGGGAACGTTGATGGAGAATAAGAAACTGAGAGGAGCAGTAAAAGATGTATTAGATAGGATTGAAGGAGGAAGCTCGCTAACCGAAGCCATGGGATACCATCCCCATATCTTCCCAAAACTTTATATCAATATGATTAAAGCTGGCGAATCAGGGGGTTTTTTGGATCTCATTCTGTCTCGATTAGCTCGATATCTCCAAAGCACAAAAGAGATCAGAGAATACCTGATCTCCGTTATGATCTATCCATTGATTCTGACGATGGTGAGCGGGATCTCCGTTGCGATCTTAGTCACTTTTGTGATCCCAAGATTTGCAAGGATCTTTTCCGATATTGGACAGGCAATCCCGATTCCCACCCAGATCATTCTCTCATTCAGCCAACTGGTAATGGGATACTGGTGGGCTGGCCTGGGCGGCCTCGCTTTGATTTATCTTGGATTGAAATTGTATACCCAAGATGAGGAGAGAAAGTGGCGATGGGATCGGTCTAAATTGAGGTGGTTCGGCGTTGGAGATCTGATTCGAAAGGTGGAGGTCGCTCGGTTTTCAAGAACCTTGGGGACGTTACTGCAGAGCGGTGTCCCCATATTGCCAGCCCTTAATCTCGTCAAAGAGATCTCTCAAAATCGAGCGATCTCGAGATCGATCGCAACCGTCCATGATCGATTAAGGGAGGGCAAAGGAATGTCCAGGGCCTTGGAGGAGACAGAGGTTTTCCCTCCTCTTGCTACACACATGATCGGTCTGGGCGAGGAGACAGGCCGACTCGATGAGATGCTGATCAAAGTGGCTGAGACTTATGAAGAGAACGTTCAGAATTCAATCAAACGGTTTGTCTCTCTGCTGGAGCCACTGATCATCCTGATCATGGGGGGTGTGGTGGGTTTCATAGTCGTTTCCATACTCTTAGCCATCTTCAGCATCAACGAGATTCCTTTTTAACCCTCCCTCTCCCCCCTTCCTGCCTGTCGGCAGGCAGGTATCAAAGGGGGGTTGGGGGGATTAGTTAAGATGGAGTAAAGGATGGAAGAAGGGATCAGCCGAAGGGAACGGGGCTTCACATTAGTCGAAATCTTAGTCGTCATCATCATCATTGGATTGCTGGCGGCCTTGGTCGGGCCAAGATTATTCGGCAAGGTCTCCACCGCAAAGCAAAAAGCAGCCAAAGCTCAGATTGAACTATTTGGGACTGCTCTGGACACATTTCGACTCGATGTGGGGAGGTACCCTACGGCCGAGGAAGGATTGAAGGCTCTCCGAGAAAAACCTTCTGGGGTGGAGGGATGGCAAGGCCCGTATCTCCAGAAGGAGATTCCCGTCGATCCCTGGGGAAAACCATTTATTTACAAGTCTCCGGGCGAACACGGTGAATACGATCTCCTTTCCTATGGCCTCGATGGTGTTGAAGGAGGAGAAGGGGAGAATCTGGATATCGTCAGTTGGAAGGATGTCGGGAAATGAAGGAGAAAGGCTTCTCATTAATCGAACTCATGGTCGTCATGATTCTCATTGGCTTTTCCATCTCCTTAGTCGCCCCATCCCTATCGCGATTCTCAAAGACCGTGGAGTTGAAAGGGGCTGCGAAAAAGATTTCAGGAATCCTTCGATACTGTCGGAGCGAGGCAGTCAATAGAGGTCAAGTCTATCAGGTCCTCTTCGATCCCAATTTGAGGGAGGTAAGGGTTCAGTTGATGGAGTCGGGAGGAGAAAAGGGAAAGGATGAGAAAAAGGAGGAGAAGAGCGGTAAAAAAATATACTTTCTCCCTGAAGGGGTTCAGATGAAGGGGATTCAGATCGCTCCGTCACAATACCCTTCTGAAATCCCTTTGATTGAATTCTATCCCAATGGGGGATCGAATGGAGGGATGATCCTCTTGGGAACCCAGGGCGCTCAACAGTACAAGATCAAAGTGAGCTTCCTCACAGGCATGGTTGAGCTCGGGAAAGCAGAACGGTCCGAACGATGAGGCTTGGGAAGTTGGGATTTACCCCGTATAATCCCGAAAGCCCCAGCCTTCAGACTGGGGATGAAGGCAAT
>CAZFJD010000275.1:0-4386 GCA_964518775.1 uncultured Syntrophaceae bacterium | reverse complement strand
CGATATAGTTAGAGGTCTCAATTATGAGGCTGAAGTGTTGATGGATCTCGTTGGAGATATGAAAAGACGGAGGGATACCTATCAACTCTTCCTGATCAGCACGGCCTGCCGCTGCCACGGCGTCACTTCCGCCTTGTTGTTTTAAGGATCGTATTGCCAGTAACCTGGCACCCACACCCTCTCCCAACCATACGGAGTCCATCTGCCCTCCCAATGGCCAGGCACCCAAACTCTATAACCATAGTTAAAATAGCGGTAATAACCGTAGGGCGGATACCGGTTATAATAGTGGTAATAGGTTGGAGGCGCCAAGATGATGGGCGGAACAATAACGATCCCGAAACCATGATAATGGTGACGGGAAGGGTACCTGTGCCAGGCAGAAGCAAGTGCGGCCGTAACTAAAATGGTCAAGAAAATGATGCTGAAAAATAAGAATTTTTTCACATTTCTCAATCCTCCTTTACTTGGCCCTAATTCTTAGACGTATGAATCGAGATATTATTCAAATTATGGAATCAGGGCATAGACCTGAGCCTTCTTCGTCCATTCGCTACTGGGATACTCTCTCTGAAGAACCTCCAATCCCAATTTCAATTCTTTTGGATCATGACTCGCCTTATATCTGGCAACCCCGAGGTAATATTGGGCTTCAGCAGCTCCGTCTGTTTTTGGATATCGATTCAGAACCTCCTGAAAACACTGAATGGCCTGATCAAAATCGTCAAGATCGAATTCGGCTTTCCCTTTTCCAAGGATGATCTGGGCAATGAAATCCTCCGGCGGCAGGAATCCAATGAAGCGATGGTGTTCATCGCCGTCTGCATCCAAGATGATGATGGTGGGGGTCCATTTGATACTATACCGTTTTACCATAGCCTTATTCTTGTTGAAATCGACCTGCAGGGGGATAAAATGACTTTCCATGGAACCACAGACATCGGAATTGGGATAAGTAACAGCTGCCAGCTGTTGACACCCAATTCAGAGATTGTTGTAAAAATCCATTAAGATCAACTTCTTTTGCTTCTTCGCCTTTGCTTTGGCCGTCGTTAAAGACGTCTCCCACAGGATTGCCTTTGCCATAACCTTCCTCCTTTCTTTGTAATTATTTAGTCTTAGCTACCGAAGGTCTTAAGCAATCATCTCGAAAACAACATTGAACCTGATCACAATAGTCCTTGGCCGTTCCAAAACAATCAAAATTCCCTTCCGCCTTCTGAATCCGCCGAATCAAATCGGCCTTTGACAGTCCAAAGGTATTCTTCAGGCCCAAGGACTTTGCCTTTTCTCTCACCGCTTCCATTTTCATTTGAAAGGCCTCATTAACAGTAAAAATTGTGATTGGGTTATGGTGAGGAAGCCCGTTTGGTTTATGGTAAAAAGATTATGGATAAAGATTTAAAACCTAATGACGTAACCCATACACAAAACTGGAATCTTAACCCTAACCCATGAACTAAAGACTTTATTTTCTTTTTAACATTGTTTGACGATTCCGATTGTTTGTCAAGTCAATTTTAGTTCTCAAATTTTTATTTAATGAACGAAAGCCATTTGAACCTGATTCTGTTATAATTTCCCGAAATGGTCCTCGATAGAAAGATTGCCTTTATTAATTTGAACGACCGTTCGATCCGCATTGCTCCTATCCCTTTCGATCTTCGGAAAAAATTCTTGGGAGGAAGGGGGATCAATATGTACCTCCTCTCCAAATCCTATTCTCCGAGCTTAGAGCCATTTTCGCCAGAGAATCCACTCATTTTTGGGGCGGGTCTCCTCACAGGAACTCTTGGTTTTGGATCCCGGATGAATATCACAGCAAAGTCACCAGAATCACGCCATCTCGGGGACTCGAACATGGGTGGGGATTTTGCCGCGGAGTTGGTCAAAGCAGGCTTCGGTCATTTGATGATTAAAGGAAGAAGCGAAAGACCCGTCTATCTTTTTGTCAACGACGGAAAAATAGAGATTCGAGATGCACAAAAACTTCGAGGCCTCGATACCGTTGAAACCCAGAAGACAATCCGCCAAGAGCTCGGAGACGAAAAGGTTCAGGTTGCCTGTATCGGCCCTGCTGGAGAAAATCTGGTCAGGTATGCGGCGATCCGGACAGGGCTGAAAAGTTCTGCTGGACGCACTGGCATGGGCGCTGTGATGGGTTCCAAGAATCTGAAGGCTGTGGCAGCAAGGGGAAGGTTGGACATCGCGATCTCCGATCCCAAAAACTATTTTAACGACTATCTTAGAAATATGAAAAAACTCATGGAGACAAAATGGGTGCAAGCCCTTGGAAGATTTGGGACTCCTCTTCTCTTTCAATACGCCAATACCATGGGGTTTTTGAGCGTCCGAAATAACCAGTTCACCACGGTTGGAGACAGGGGATATCTATTAGAGGCAGAAGCACTGGAGCCTTTTTCCAAGGGGATGGTCTCCTGTTTTGGTTGCCCTAGCCATTGCCGGCATCGGTTCTCCATCGAAGAAGGGAGATATCGAGGGACAAGAGGTGAAGGGCCGGAGTACGCTTCCATCGGTTCCTTTGGAACGAAATTGGGAAATTTTGACCTCGAGAATATTATCTATGCCACTGAGCTTTGCAATCGTTATGGTCTCGACACCATTTCAACAGGCTCTTACATCGCTTGGGCCATGGAACTCTACCAGCGAGGGATCATCGATCAGGAAATGACAGAAATCCCGTTGAATTGGGGAGACGGAGAATCTATCCTGGAGCTCATCCATCAAATCGCTCAAAGAAAGGGTTTGGGGAGAGTCTTGGCAGAAGGTTCGTTTGCTAAAAATATTTTTGGAGAGGCTTCGAAAGATTATCTTCTTGATATTAAGAATTTTCCCATCGAGATGACGGATGAACGACTCCCCAAAAGTTTCGCATTAGGCATGGCCACATCCACTCGGGGAGCCTGTCACATGAGAAGTCGCCCTTCCTTAGATATCATCGGCCTTCCTGAAAGAATTTTGAAAAAAATTTATGGGGGTCGAGTAAGCAATCAATTCTCTTCCTACCTTGGCAAGGGAAGGATGGTCCGGTGGCACGAGCTTCTCAATGCGGTCTGTGATTCGTTGGGATTCTGCCGCTTCCTCACTGTATTTTCAAGTCCCCATGCTCCCCAGTATAGGCAGTTTTCTAAATTGATCGGCCTTTCGACCGGCCTGAACTTGACCCCAACAGAATTAAAAACGATCGGTGAGAGAATCTACACCTTGGAGAGGATCATGTTGATCAAAGATGGGATTTCTCGCCGAGATGACGTGCTTCCCAAAAGGTACTTCGAAGAACCCATCCCGGAGGGGCCTGCCCGCGGGGAAATGATTTTGGAACAGGAGTTCAACAAGATGTTGGACGAATATTATCATCTCCATCGTTGGGATAAAAATGGGATTCCCAGAAGAAAAACTCTGAAATGGCTGGAACTGGAAGAATGAAAATCAAAGTCGATCCCATAAAATGTAGCGGCTGTCATCTCTGTGAAGTGGCCTGTTCCCTGTGCCATCTCGGGATCATCAATACGGAAAAGTCTGCCATTCGCATTCGGAAGGATGATCTGGACTCGAGTCTCAATATCCCCATCCTCTGCCATCAATGCAAAGAGATGAAGTGCCTCAAAAAAGAAGAGGCCATCGAAACCGAAGAAAAAAGGAAATTCATCTGGGATAGAGGAAGGGCGGAACGTTGTCCCTTCAACGCCCTGCCCATTTTGGGTGAGAACGCTTATCATTGTGACCTTTGTGGCGAACATCCTCAATGCGTCAAAGTCTGCACTCCGGGAGCGATCAGCATTGCCAGATGAAACCTGTGATCATTCCAAGGCCTGAACATCCGATTTCGAGAAAGATGATGAGCGAAGAGGTATTAAAGGTTCTCTACCGCCTCCATCGTCATGGGTTTATCTCTTATCTCGTCGGAGGAAGCGTCCGGGATCTTCTCCTTGGGAGGATCCCAAAAGACTTCGATGTCGCCACAAACGCTCACCCGCATGAGATCAACTCCCTCTTTAAGAACAGCAGGATCATCGGCCGTCGATTTCGGCTGGTTCAGGTCTTTTTCAAGGGTGGGAAGATCATTGAGGTTTCTACTTTTCGAAGCCGTTCAGAATTTGAAGAGATAAAGGCAGAGGACGGAGAGATCATCCATCCAGACAGTTTTGGAACACCGGAGGAGGATGCCCTACGCCGGGACATCACCATTAACGGCCTCTTTTACAATATTGCAGATTTTTCCCTGATCGACTATGTCGGTGGGATGAACGATCTCAAGGCACAAATCATTCGAGCCATTGGTGATGCGAACGAAAGATTTCGGCAGGATCCCGTCCGTATGATTCGAGTGATCCGCCACGCTGCTCGAACCGGATTCCTCATTGA
>CAZFJD010000274.1:0-4391 GCA_964518775.1 uncultured Syntrophaceae bacterium | reverse complement strand
AAGAGTATATTCGCATGGGAAAAATCGGTCAGGCCTTTGTATCCGATGAGAGAGTGGTTCTCTTGATCGATGAGATCGATAAAGCCGATACCGATTTTCAAGATGATATGCTCGATGTTTTGGACCAGATGGAATTTGATATCATTGAGATCGATAAGACCATCCGAGCAAAATATCGGCCTGTCATCGTCATTACGTCCAATGCCAAGAAAGATCTCTCGGATCCATTTTTGGGCCGCTGCAACTTCCACCACATCGCATTCCCAGTTCCTGACATGATGAGAAGGATCGTCCAGGTCCACTTCCCTGATATCAGCAAGGATCTGCTCGAAAGTGCTGTTCAAACATTTTACCGTCTCCGAGAAATCAGAGGGATTGAGAAAAAACCCGCTACCAGGGAGCTGATCAATTGGATCAGGGCATTACGAATGGATCCAGACTTCCAAGTCAAAGACCTGGTCAAAGGCGAGGTTCCTTATTTGGGTGTTTTATTTAAGAAGAGCCCTGATTATGTCGTAGCCCAGAATGCTGTGGCGAGGTTCAGAATCTAACAGAGATAGGTAAGGGTTGGGGCAAAGAAGCCAGTCTGGTGAAGGGTCTACAGGTCAGGGCTAATTAATTAAAAACCATTACCTTTGCCGAAAGACGAAACCGGCATCCTTACCTTAACCTTAACCCTATCCTTTAATTTTATGTTCGTTGATTTCTTTTACTTACTAAAAAAAGTGGGCATTCCAGTAAGCCCTACCTCCTTCTTAAGGCTTCAAAAAGCGCTGAGCATGGGGCTGATCAACTCCATTGATGATCTTTACACCGCAGCCCGCTCAATTCTGATTAAGAGCGAAAGGTATTTCGATCTCTATGATCAGGTTTTTGCTCATCACTTCCATGGCGTTGAATTGAAGGAACCAGACCTGTTTGAATTGTCAGAGGTTGCCAGAGCGCTGCTCGATGAGTGGCTGAGGGATCCGAAAGGCCTAGCCGAGGCTTTGGGGATCAATGAAGAGGATCTAAGGAAATTAAGCCCGGAAGAATTACTTCAATATCTTCTTGATCGGTTAAGAGAGCAGACCGAGGCGCACCATGGAGGAAGCAAGTGGATCGGGACGAGGGGGACATCCCCTGTGGGCCATTCTGGATATCATCCAGGCGGAATGAGGGTGGGTGGGATATCGAGAAACAAGTCAGCCGTCAAGGTCGCGATGGAGCGAAGATACCGCGATTACTCCCAGGAGGGACCCTTGACGCAATCCCAAATAGCTGAAGCCCTCAAGAGGTTAAGAAATATGGTTCCCTTCGGCCCCAAGGATAAGGTGAATGTCGACAAGACCATCTACCAGACTGTGAAGAATTGTGGTGAAATAGAGATTGTCTTTGATCGGAGCCTGAAGGACCGCCTAAAGGTGATACTGGCCATCGACAATGGTGGATGGTCCATGGATCCTTATGTCGATTTGGTGCAGACCCTCTTCAATTATGCGCGAGCTCAGTTCAAAGATCTAAAAACCTTCTACTATCACAATACGATCTACGATTTTCTTTGGGAAGACCCTCCCAGACGCTCCAAGCCTTTTCCGGTGGATGAACTTGTCCGGCTGGATCCGGAAACGAGGTTTATCATGGTAGGGGATGCGAGCATGGCTCCCTATGAACTCATGGCCACAGATGGTTCCATCTATATCGGGGAGAGGTCAGGGAAACCCAGTTATCACAGGCTTCAGTTCATTGCGAAAACCTTTCCCCATTCTGTCTGGATCAATCCAAGACTGGCTGAGGAGTGGTCCTACACCCACACCATCGGAGAGATCCAGCAGATCTTTCCTATGTTTGAGCTGACCCTTGATGGTCTCGAAAAAGCAGTTACCCACATGATGCGCAAGCATTGATCAATCCATCCGAGGGGCTCAGTTCAAGGTTGTCCTTTCCCTCCAATTGACCAAAAAGATTCCGATCGAGACCATTGGAAGTCCCATCATCAGAGAGACTGTGAATTCTTCACTTAGAAAAAGAATTCCAAAGAGGACTCCAAAAATAGGAGTGAAGAAGGTGAAGACTGAGAGCCGACTCACAGAATATTCGTGGATCAGCTTGAACCAGAGGAAGTAGGTGATGAAAGCGATGATGACCGATTGATAGAAGATGGAGGCCAGAATATAAGGATCGATCCGATAGAACCAAACGGGCTCGAGGATGAGGCTCAACATCAATAGGATGGGGATGGAGAAGAAGAGTTGATAAAGAAAGGTATGGATGGGGTGGACCTTTCCCGCCATAAACCTCTTGATATAAAGGGTTGTGGCGCCCCACAGGAAAGCCGCTAAAATCTCCAGTAGATCACCAATGAACATGGTCGTCTTGGCTGTCTTCGGTCTTCCATAGAAGACAAGGACGATTCCTGAAAAAGCGATCACCAGGCCCAGGGTTTTTAAGAAGGTTAACCGATCGCCCTTAAGGAAGAGATGGGCGCCAATAGCGACCACAAAGGGGCTCAGGTAGACAAAAACAACAGACCGAGCTGAATCGGTGTAGAGCATTCCAAAATAGATACAAGCGAACTCCAGACCAAACAAGAGACCGACGACAAATCCATGAAAGAGCCTCACGTCCCTGTGGAATAACCTCTCTCCCCTTCTGAAACAATAGACAACTCCGCATACTGAGGCAATGACAGAGCGTAAGGTTGAAGCGAAGACCGGGGAGATCCCCTGATTAGAGTATTTGATAGCGGTATAGTTGAAACCCCAAAGCAACGTCAAGACAAGGAGAGTGAGGATCGCTTTCAGGTCCAAATAGTCTTTGCTCTCTGGAGAGGTCATATTTTTGTCTATTGAGAAGCTGACCGGTTTATCTCAAGGCAATCATTTTGTAATTTTTAGACAAAAGGGTCAATAAGAATTTAATGGAGGGATAGCCTGTGCAAAAGAGGCATTGGATCAACGAAATGTTTATCGAGGCCCAATTCTCCCGCATTTAGGCCAAAGGCCAATCCCATGAGCTGGGTGAAGTAGATAATCGGAAGGTGAAATTCCTCCTTAAACTCTTCTTCAATCTGCTTTTGGCGAGCATCGAGATTGACATGGCATAATGGGCAGGCCACTGCGATCGCATCAGCACCCACACCCTCTGCATTCTTCAGTATCTTCCTGCTCAACTCCAGCGCGATCTCAAGTTGTGTGATCCCGAGTGATACTCCGCAGCAGCGTGTCTTGTAAGACCAGTCGACGGAAGTGATTCCAAGAACCTTCATCAATCGATCCATCTCAGTGGGATATTCGTAATCTTTAACTTGTGTAATCTTTGGAGGACGGGTGATAATACATCCATAGTAGCAAACTACCTTCAGATCTCTCAGGGGACGAACGACCTTTGAGGCCACTTTTTCGTAACCCACCCTCTCCGTGATCGTATTTAGGAGATGTTCGACCTTCATTTGATGTGAAGGAATATTTGGAATCTCTGAGGAGAGTCTCTTCCTCAACCCTTCATCCTCCTCAGTCTCCTTCAATGCCACTCGCATTCTGAGAAAACAGGAAGGGCAGGGCGTGGTGATATTATTGAAACCCTCGCCGCTCATGAGGGCGATATTCTTCATGGGAAGCAATGTTGAAAGGTAGTGGTCAGTGGAATGGGTGGGGGTGGTGCCACAACATCCCCATCCATCAGGTTCGTAAAGTGGGACTCCAAGTTTGTTGAATACGGCCTGGGTAGAAAGATCATACTCCTTAGATGTCCCATGGAGACTGCAGCCAGGAAAGTAGGCCAGGCCGTCCCTTTTTTCTGCGGCCTTTGGCTTTGCCTTTGGTTTTCCAAAGGTCGGAAAAATCTTTAACTTCCCGTTCCTGAACATCTTCAGGGCCAATGGCATATCCCTCTTCCATACCTGCTCATAGTTGAGCTGTCCTGCCATCATCTGACGGAGGTAGATCTCAGCCATCAACCCTGCTTCATACATTCTTCCAAACCATTTGATTCCCCTCAGTGCAGCTTGGTAGAAGAGGGGGACAGAGGGGACCTTTGGTTCGATTCCCTCGTTCTTTGCCATGATCTTTAAAGCATCCATGATCTTTGTGATGTTGATGTCGTGAGGACAGCGAGTGGCGCAGGTCTCACACATGGCGCAGAGCCAGATGGTCTTTGAATTGAGGACCATCTCTTTCTGGCCCAATTGGACCGCCCGCATCACCTGATTGGGAGCGAGGTCGAAATGCTCTGCCACTGGGCAACCCGAGGAACATTTCTGACACTGGTAACAGAGAAATACATTTTCACCGCTCTCTTTGCGGATGGTTTTTGCAAAGTCGCTGGTCAATATCGTTTGCACTAATGTAATTCCTTTCGCTAAGCGCAGAGCGCATGGCGCATAGCGAGAAGAGATTTAAACGCTCTGCACT
>CAZFJD010000273.1:0-4391 GCA_964518775.1 uncultured Syntrophaceae bacterium | reverse complement strand
TTTCGGATTCCTGAACCTGTCAGGAACAGGTTTCGATATTCGGATTTCGGATTTTGGTAGTTAAGTATGAAGATCGGCGTTTACATTTGTCATTGCGGAATTAACATTGCTGCTACGGTGGATATTGAGAAGGTGACAGCCTTCGCCCAAGCTCTTCCCAATGTCACGATCGCTCGCAATTATCAATATGTGTGTTCTGATCCTGGTCAGGACTTGATTAAAAACGATATCAAAAATTTGGGCCTCGATCGGGTGGTTGTGGCTGCTTGTTCTCCTCGAATGCATGAACCCACCTATCGAAATGCTTGTCGGTCTGCAGGGCTCAATCCCTACTTTTTTGAGATGGCCAATATCCGTGAGCAATGCTCCTGGGTTCATCCTGAGAAAGAGGAAGGGACCAAAAAAGCGATGGATTTAATTGCCTCTGCCGTGGCAAAGGTCTCTCTCCATGAAGCCTTAGAAGAAAATGAGGTGGGAGTGACTCATGCGGTCTTAGTGATTGGGGGTGGTATTGCTGGTATCCAGGCGAGCCTTGATATCGCCCATTCAGACTTTGAAGTCTTTCTGGTTGAGAAATCTCCTACGTTAGGTGGTCACCTCGGACAAATAGATCGAGTTTTACCCAACCTACAAGAGACCCCTCCGATCCTGATTCCTAAAATGAAGGAAGTGGAAAACCATCGTTTCATCCACCTCCTCACTCAGAGCGAGGTTGTGGAGGTGGAAGGGTTTGTGGGGAATTTTAAAGTCAGGATCAGACATGATCCTCGATATGTGAATCCCGAGAAATGCAACCGCTGCAAGAGATGCGAGGAGGTCTGCCCTGTGAGCGTCCTGAGTGAATTCAATGAGGGATTGACCGAGAGAAGAGCCATCTATCTCCCTTCTCCTCATGCCGTCCCTTTCGCCTATGTGATCGACTCAAAAAACTGCCTCTATCTCCAGAAAGGGGAATGTGGAAAGTGCAGAGAAGTCTGTCCCGAGGGAGCGGTTCAGTTTGAAGAGGTAGGGATGGATTTTCAGACTGAAGTAGGAACAATCATCATTGCAACGGGATACGACCTTTTCGATCCGAAGCTCAAACCTGAGTTTGGATATGGGCTTTATAAAAATGTGATCACCGCCCTCGAATTCGAAAGATTGATTTCCGTGAGCGGGCCCACCCAAGGAAAGCTCCAAATCGATGGGAAGGAACCTAAGAACATTGTCTTCATTCAATGTGTGGGATCAAGAGACAAGACCGTAGGCAATGAATACTGTTCCAGAGTCTGCTGTATGTACACGGCTAAGCATGCGTATCTCGTTAAGGAGCAAATCCCGGATGCGAGGGTAACGGTTTGTTATATCGATATGAGGGCTTTTGCCAAGGGGGCGGAAGAGTTCTATGAACAGGCTCAGAAAAAGGGAATCTTTTACAGGAAAGGAATCCCTTCAGAGATTTATCAGAGATCTGGAAAGTTGATCGTAAAGGCGGATGACGAACTTTTGGGTGAACCTTATGAGGAAGAGGCGGATCTGGTCGTTTTGGCAACTGGCCTCACTCAGAGAAAAGATGCGGATCGCCTTCGAAGCCTTCTCAAGCTCTCCCAGAGCCCTGACCGTTTCTATTTAGAGGCCCACCCCAAATTGAGGCCTCTGGATACAGCCACGGATGGTATCTTCTTGGCTGGAACCTGCCAAGGGCCGAAGGATATTTCTGATACATTGAGTCAGGCTCACGGAACGGCATCCAGGGCAACCATTCCGCTCTTCGCAGGGAAAGTGAGAATCGAACCTATCACCGCTATCGTGGATCAACTCATGTGTGCGGGATGCGGTCTCTGTGAGCAAATCTGCGAATATCGGGCCTTAAAGATCGACTCCTATCGGAAGGTGATGACCGTAAACGAAGCCCTATGCAAAGGGTGTGGCGCTTGTAATGCTACTTGTCCTTCAGGCGCCATCAGTTTAAGACATTTCAAGACGGAGCAGATCATCGCCCAAATACGGGAACTGAGTTAGAAAATCGATTGCGTCTATCGGCAAGGGCTAAGATGCCCGTATCGTCATTCGGTTAGGTTGTTGGTCTTGAGAACTTGACGTAACCGACTGACTCTAAACCAAACGGGCTTCGTAACCGTAACCTTAACCCAGTTATTTTCATCCTATGGAAAAAGGTCTCGTCCAGGTCTATACAGGAGATGGTAAGGGTAAGACGACGGCTGCCTTAGGGCTTGCCTTAAGAGCAGTCGGCCATGGACTGAAGGTATTGGTCATCCAATTTATGAAGGGAAATATCGAGTACGGCGAACTGGAGTCTGCACGGAAGCTTTCTCCATACCTAACAATCAAACCAATGGGCCGAGATACCTTCGTCTCGAAATCTCATCCTGATCCAATAGATGTTGAGCTTGCTCAAAAGGGATTGGCCATCGCAAGAAAAGCGATCGAAAACAGAGAATACGACATTCTCATTCTCGATGAAATAAATATGGCCATCGATTATGGGCTGATTTCTTTTTCCGACATTCTACAACTCATTGATTCCAAACCAGAGACGGTGGAACTCATCCTCACGGGAAGAAATGCGAGACCCGAAATCATGAATAAGGCCGATCTGGTAACAGAAATGCTGGATCGAAAACACTATTACGACAAAGGGGTTAAAGCTCGGAAAGGCATTGAAATATAGTTCCCCTCACCTCTATCCTCTCCCCCTGGGGGAGAGGGAGAGGGTGAGGGGCAAAGGGGGGTGATCCAATGTTTAAGGAGGATCAGCTAAAAAAGGTTGAGGAAGAGAAGAAAAAGTGGATAGAGGATCTATCCAAAATTCTCTGCGAAACCCCTGAACGCCTTGCCCGTTTCACCACCATCTCCGACATGGAGATCAAAGGCCTCTACACTCCAGATGATATAAAAGAGATTGATTATTCCAGAGATATTGGTTTCCCAGGAATATATCCTTTCACCCGAGGGATTCAACCCTCTATGTATCGGGGAAGACTCTGGACAATGCGAATGTTCTCGGGTTTAGGAGGCCCCGAGGAGACGAATAAACGTTTCCATTACCTTTTGGATCACGGAGAGACGGGTCTTTCCATCGCTTTCCACTATCCTACGCTCATGGGTTATGACAGCGATTCTCCCAATGCCAGGGGGGAGATCGGGAAATGTGGAGTGGCCATCGATACCTTAAAGGATATGGAAATTCTGTTCGAAGGAATTCCTTTGGATAAAGTGACCACCTCCATGACGATCAATCCACCCGCCTCCATTTTGCTGGCGATGTATATTGTCGTGGCAGAGAAGCAGGGCGTCAGTAAGAAGCAGATCGGCGGAACGATCCAAAACGACATGCTGAAGGAATTCATCGCACAGAAGACCTTCATGCTCCCGCCGAAACCATCGATGCGGATCATTGTAGATACCATTGAATATTGCACCAAAGAGGTCCCCCGTTGGAACACGATCAGCATCAGTGGATATCACATCCGAGAGGCTGGGGCCACAGCGGCTCAAGAACTCGCCTTCACTTTGGCTGACGGCATCGCTTATGTAGAAGCAGCGATGGAGCGGGGTTTGAATGTGGATGATTTTGCTCCAAGACTTTCCTTCTTCTTCGACTCCCATATCGACTTCTTCGAGGAGGTCGCTAAATTTAGGGCGGCTCGGAGAATATGGGCCAAAATCATGCAGGAGCGCTTCATGGCAAAAAATCCACGTTCCTGGATGCTTCGTTTCCATACCCAGACCGCAGGCTGTTCATTAACTGCTCAACAACCGTTTAACAATGTGGTTCGAACGGCTTACGAAGCATTGGCCGCTGTATTGGGTGGAACACAATCTCTTCATACCAACTCTCTTGATGAAACCTATGCGATTCCCACGGAAGAAGCGGTAACGATTGCTTTGAGGACACAACAGATTCTTGCAGAGGAAACAGGTGTCGCCAACACCATCGACCCTTTAGCTGGCTCTTACTTTGTGGAGGCTCTCACTCAGAAGATGGAAGATCAGGCATGGGAGTATATTCGAAAGATTGACGAAATAGGGGGAATGGTGGCAGCCATTGAGCGAGGTTATCCTCAAGCACAGGTGGCTGAATCTGCTTACAGATATCAGAAACAGATCGATTCGAGCGAAAAGGTGATTGTGGGGGTAAATAAGCATGTAACAGATCATCCACCCATTACCATTTGGAGGATGAGACCCGAAATTGAAGAGAGGCAGTTGAAGAGGCTCAAGGAGGTGAAGGGGAGTCGAAACAATTCAAAGGTGAAACAATGCCTCCAACAAATCAGGAAGGCTTCTCAAGAGGGGGAGAATCTCATGCCTCATATAATCAATGCCACCAGGGAATATGCCACCATCCAGGAGATCTGTGATGTGTGGAGAGATGTCTTTGGCCGATA
>CAZFJD010000272.1:0-4408 GCA_964518775.1 uncultured Syntrophaceae bacterium | reverse complement strand
ATTCGAAAATGTTCTCCTTCTCGCCTTCGAGATGAATTCCTTCGAGAGATAAAGGAAGGTGTGGCCAAACCCTCTCTCAATCTCATGCTCCAAACGGGCCTGCTCCTCAGTCTCTTCCCTGATCTTGAAAGGGTTTTTGGAGAGCGAAATCCACGGAAGAACAGAGATGAACAATTCTTTCTCTCTCTCTTCCGCCTTGCGGATCATTTAGCCAAAATGGATCGGTTGGTTCCAGAATCGATACTCCTTGCCCTCTTTCTCACTCCCTACCTTCGGGTCGTAACCCCTCAACACCCATTTCTTAGAGAGAGAGAACGATTTGGCTACCTAACACAAATAATTCGGTTGGCCATGTCCCAGATCTTCACCCCTTTCTCTATTCCAAGAGGATCGAAAGAGATGGCTGCTCAGATCTTAATAGCCCAATCGATGTTGAGGAAAGGCATAGAGCGAGGAGTGATCCACAAGAGACTGAGAATGAAGAGATATTTTCGGGAAGCAGTTCTTCTCTTCGGGATCGAGGCCAAAGCAAAGGGAGAGAATATCCCTCAGATCCTTCGAAGAGCAGCTCCTTCTGATCTCCTCCTTTGGTGGCCGAAAGAATTTGAACGGGAAAGGATGAGGCCTGTTTCAAGGAAGAGAAGACATCGATACAAATAGTAAATATTCATGTAACTTCATAGACTGTAATGATCACCTCATTGACGCGTCTCTCTCCGGATGCAATGGCGATAAGACCGTTCAGCCATTCATAACTCGGTGCGCCTGTCTCAAATATTGGAGTGGTACGGAAATAATATTCACTCGGATCGACTTTTCCTCCTGAGGCAAGCCGCTCCATTACCTCTTTCGCGCCCCTTCGTATTCCCCAATTATGCACATAGATCAGACACCCGTCATGCGTTTCCAACGTATAACGCGCCTCCACTTCGGTGATCCCATCGTGTCGGATGATCTGCCAATCAGCCCCGCCAGATAACACGCGTCCAGATAGCCTGGGGCCGGCAAAGGCACCTCCCTTGATGTGGATAATTCGTCTCTCGCCGTAGCGCGTATTGCCGAGGCAAAGGGGAATATCTATTTCGATTCTGGACGTATACAGCAGACGGAGGGAGGGGATTACAGAAACCATTGGGATTTGATCAACGGTCATGTTCGTTTCTCCTATCATAATGATCAATGACCTGTTTTCTTAATTCCCGTTTCAGTATTTTACCTGTACTACCCTTGGGCAATTCGTCCAAGACGATAAAATCTTTAGGCACCTTAAATGGGGTAAGGTGGTTCTTGAGAAAAGACTTAAGTTCCATTCGATCTAACTGCAGGCCTCTCTGTTTTAGAACGATACAGGCAATCACCTTTTCACCATATTCCTTATCCGGAATACCGATAACGGAGCATTCTCCCACCTCGGGTCTCTTGTAAAGAACTTCTTCGATTTCCCTCGGATAAACATTCTCGCCCCCTGTGATGATCATGTCTTTGATACGGTCAATAATGTAGAGGTAGCCGTCCTCGTCAAATAGTCCAATATCGCCACTTCGTAACCAGTCGCCCCAGAAAACAGCCTTGGTTTCACCAGGGTTATTCAGGTATCCTTTCATCACATTGGGACCACAGATACAGATCTCCCCCTCCTCCCCCTGTTTCAAAACATCTCCCTGTGGACCCCTGATTTGAACCTCAACAATGTTGACAGGTGTCCCGACAGAGCCTACGACATGCCGGATATAGTGATTGTAGGTCACCATCGTCGCTGTCTCAGTCATTCCATAGGACTCGTGGATATTGAGATGCGTGCGTGTCTTCCACTCCCGTACGATCTCACCGGGCATGCTGGCTGCGGCTGAAAAACAGTAATTGACAACCCCTAACTTCTCCTTAAGCCCCTCAATCTGAAGGAAACGATAATAAATGGTGGGCACGCCATAAAATTTCGTGACCCGGTATCGCTTGATGGCGTCCATCACTCTGTCCAGATCAAAGGATGGTTGAATGACCACGGAGCCACCGGCGTAGACCATGGAATTCATAATGTGGATCTGAGCAAATATGTGGTTGGGCGGAAGAAAGCACAAGGCGCGATCTTCTTGGTTTGACCGTTCAAAGTGAGAGACATTGTGAACGGATGATTTTATATTTTCGTGTGTTAACATCACTCCCTTGGGAATGCCTGTCGTACCCCCCGTGTACAGGATCGCCGCTATATTTTTGCGATCCAAGTCAATCGCCTTGAAGGCCTCGGACCCTCTTTCGAGCAGTCTATCGTAGGGTATGTCTCCGCCGAGACTAATCACCTTTTCGAGGTATGGGCGGTCCCGTCGGTCGCCCAGGCCACCCAATTTCTCGTCGACTGTGAAGAGAACCTTGGGACGCGCGTCATCCAATAACCGAATGAGCTCACTCTGAGTGAGCGTACTCGGCAAGGTAACAGCAATCGCCCCGGCCTTGAGCACTCCAAAATAGATGGCTAACCACCGACAGGAATTGGGCGCGCAGAGAGCCACGTGGTCTCCTACTTGAATGCCCAACTTAATCAAAGCTGTGGCTACCCGGTTCGATTCTTTGTTGAATTCCAGGTAAGAGATCTCCCTATCCTCCTCAATCAGGGCTGGACGCTCCGGGAAATAGAAGGCTGATTTTTCAAGATTTGTTGCTAGATTCATTTTTCTCCTCTCTCACTGAGGGACAATGATAAAGAACCCCTATCTTAAGGAGCACAAAATTCTTCCAAAAAAGCCAATTGAAGCTCCCCGCCGTAAAAGGCGGGGCTTCGCGGTAAGGTAGTTTCCTTTTATATTGTGCCCCTTAGCCCCCTCCTGAAGGGCGGGGCTTGCAGGGCACGTGCCGGTCAAACCTCAAACCAGCTCATTCAATTTCTTTATGATCGTCTCCCGCATTGTCCCCGGAGTAAAAATGGCTGAAATGCCCATCTCTCTCAGAACCTTTACGTCGTCTGGAGGGATGACACCACCGACGATCACTCTCCTATCCTGCAGACCATTCTGCCGAAGGAGGTGCAACAGTTTCTGACAGTAAAAGAGGTGTTCGCCGCCCAAAAAACTGCATCCAATGAGGTCAGCATGCTCCTGAAGGGTTGCCCGAACCATTCCCTCCGGCGTATTGTACAATCCCAAATAGATGACCTCAAATCCGGCGTCCGCTAACCATTTGGATACGATTCGGAGGCCATTGTCATGGCCATCTAAACCTATTTTTCCCATGAGTATTCGTTTTTTCTCCATCTTCTCTCCTTACCTGTAATGAAGGGTGAAGTCGTGCGCCTGACGCAAGGTGTCGCTGATTTCACCCAATGTGGCTTTTTGATCTACTGCTTCGATGATCACCGGCAACCAATTGGTATCCGGATTTCCTTTGATGGTTTTAAAAAGATGATCGAGCACACTTTTGATCTGATCTCCATTTCTCGACTCCTTGAAGGCTCGAATGTACTGAATCCGTTTTTCCTGCATGTCCGGAGCATGGCGGAAGATATTGATCTTGATTTCCTCCTCTTCATCCCTCTCCATATTCACCCCCACTTGAATCAATTCCCTAGTTTCCAGTTGACGGGCATACTCAAAGCGGGCTTCGTTGATCTGGCTCTCGATCCATTGAGATTTGAAGCATTCCAGAAAGCCTCCCTTCTCTTCGATCGTCCTCATAAGAGACAGGGCTTGCTCTTCAATCTCATCGGTCAGTTTCTCTATGGCATAAGATCCTCCGAGGGGATCAGCGCTGCGGCAGACACCGGTCTCGTAGGCAATAATCTGTTGGGTCCGTATGGAGAGGGTATGGGACTCCTCTGTGGGAAGGGCATAGGCCTCGTCATAAGAGGTCGTATGAATGGATTGACTTCCACCTAAAACAGCCGCCAGAGTCTGAATCGCCGCCCTCACAATATTGTTCATGGGCTGCTGGGCTGTGAGACGGAGAGAAGAAGTTTGAATCGCTGTTCTGAACCAACAACTTCTTGGATTCTTGGCACCATAAGTCTCCTTCATCAATCGAGCCCAAATTCGTCTCATGGCCCTCAACTTAGAAACCTCCTCCAAGAAGTCCAGATGGGCACTCGTGAAGAAGGCGATCCGGGGAGCGAATTGATCAATCTCCAACCCTCGAGCCAAGAGGCGGCGGATATATTCCTCGACAAGGGAAAAGGCAAAGGCAATCTCCTGGACAGCTGTGATCCCGGTCTCACGCATGTTGTACGCATTGATGTTGATGATGTTCCATCGTGGCGTGTATTTGACACAATATTCCATCACATCACAGGCGATCTTAATGGCAGGATCTATCGGAAAAAAATGCGTACCAGACTGATAGGTGGGTCCTACGAGCTGGCTGATGGCACAGTTCATGATCGTTCCGATCAGGCTGGAGGCCTCAATTCCTTGTTTCTTCGCAA
>CAZFJD010000271.1:0-4430 GCA_964518775.1 uncultured Syntrophaceae bacterium | reverse complement strand
TTCTCCGACTGCTCTCTTGGCACAGAGGATGGCATGACCGAGCCCCAGTGGTTCCTTCTGCCTCACAGAAACCAGTGTCACCATCTCAGAGATATCCTGGACCATTCGCAAGAGATCCACGCGGTTTTTCTTTTTAAGGTGGTTCTCCAGTTCCGTCGAGGTGTCGAAGTGATCCTCAATGGAGCCTTTCTCCCTTCCCGTGATGAGGATCACCTCTTCGATCCCTGCGGCAGACACCTCCTCCATGATGTACTGGATGGTGGGTTTGTCCACAATAGGAAGCAACTCTTTCGGAACGACCTTCGTGGCCGGAAGGAATCGTGTTCCAAAACCGGCTGCTGGAATGACCGCTTTCTTCACCTTCATAAGAGCCTCAGGAGTCTCCGAATCGTTGTTTTCAACTCGGTCAAGTCGGCGCATTTGACCACATAAGCATCGGAGGCCCATGTAGCTAAGTCTTGTTTATATTCTCCGTAAGCTGTACACATGACGATGGGAAGGTCTCTCTCTGTCTCTCGGATTCGTTTCAGGGTTTCGATGCCATCCATCCCTGGCATCTTGATATCGAGGGTGATGAGGTCAGGCTTAAAGAAGGGCAGTTTTTCGAGGGCATCCTGCCCATTCTCTGCCAACTCCACCAGAAAGCCTTCTTCCTCCAATTCCTCTTTATAAAGGAACCGGATGTTCTCTTCATCATCGACGACCATGATCCGCTTCATCGGTGGTTCTCCCAAGTGCTAAGGACTTTCCTCACAGCGTAATAAAAGTCTAAACTTGAAACTTATTCCTCCTTCCTCTCTCAGCTTGCCGGAAGGGTGATGATAAAGTTTACACCCTCTCCTGGCCGGTTGTCCACCTCGATCTGTCCCCGGTGGGAGATGATAATCTTGTGGACAATCGGCAAACCCAGACCCAGACGGGCATCTTTCGTTGAATAGAAGGGGTTGAAGATGTTGTGGAGATTTTCAGGATCAATCCCTTTTCCAGTATCCTCCACCTCCACCCTGACAAAAGAGGAGCCATTCTTTGATACAGGATGGATGCGGATGGAGAGCCTTCCCTTCCCATTCATGGCCTGGTAAGCATTGCTGATCACATTGGAAAAGGCGTGCTTCAATTGATGGTAATCGCCTTTGACCTTGGGAAGCTCCTCGGCGAACTCTTTGACGAGTTGAACCCCTTCCGCATGGACTTCTTCGGAGACCATCGTCAGGCATTCTTCGACGATATGTCGCAGATCCCATTCTTCGAAGGTCAAGGAGTCATCATGAGTGTAGGTCTCAATATCGTCAAGAATTCTTTCGAGTCGCGCGACCTCTTTAATGATGGTCTCCGTATATCGCTTCTCGTGAGATTCATCCGTTATGGTGCGATTCAGACGACGTGCAAAACCTCCGATGGCGACCAGAGGGTTCTTAATCTCGTGAGCGATATTCATGGACAGTTCGCCCAAGGCGACCATCTTCTCCTGATGAACGAGAAGGGCCTGCGCCTCTTTCAGTTCCTGGTGGACCTCCTCCAGATTCCGGTAAAGCATGGCGTTCTCGATGGCCAAGCCTGCCTGGTTGGTGAACATGCTAAGAAATTGGAGATCTTCCTCTGTAATGGGGTTCTGATTGTAGAGGTTGTCGACCAGAATGACCCCAATGACCTTCCCCTTGCCCCAGAGTGGCACGGTTGCAAAAGAGTAGATCCTGGGATTCCGGCCGAGATGTTGGCCTACGTAGCACCCTACCTCTGAACTTAGAGAGCAACCCCTCTCACATCGGTTTTGAAGCCACGCCTCATCGGAGTGAGGCAGTCGGATGTTGAAAGGCCTTGCTTCGAGAACGGTCCGGCAGAGAATGCATTGTTCATGTTCCAGAGAAATCTGAAGTCCCTTGACAATGGAGCTTAAGGCAGAGTCGCTCTGTGGTGTTGTTTGAAGTTGGGTAATGAGGTCCGAAAGATTCTCTTTCCTCCGAGAAAGGGCGCTCCAGATCCTTCCCGCATCTTCAGCGCTATCCGGGCTAACCGCCATCATTCCCTCCAAGAGACGTCTTTTCTCATTCACCATGAAGAGCATGGCCCGATTGAAGCCGAGACCATCGCCAATGGTAATGGCGGTCAATGTCATTTGGACGATCCGCTCAAAATTCACCGTGGTCAGAAGGGCTTTGTTCAGTTCCCAAAGGGTGGAGAATTGTTTCACCCTCTTCTCATGTTCCCGTGCGATCTCTGAAGTTTCATAATAGGCAAGGGCATTTCGAATCGCGGCCTCCATCTCCTTAGCAATCAGCAGGATGAGGTCGGTCTCCTGAGGAGAAAACTTCCGACTCTCTAAGAAACCGATATAGAGGATTCCCAACAGGGTTGCCTCATCATCGAGAGGAATGCATGCAAAGGTCGGGCAGAGGAGATCTTCCTCTTCTGGCAAAACTTCCTCTTTCGTAAAAGAGGAGCCTCCATCGATCCATAAGGGCCTCTTTTCTGAGGCAAGACGAGAGAGAAATCCATTTTCGGCGATCTCCCCCGGTTTCAGAAGGAGGCATCGATCCGACCCAAGGCTACCTGAAATGGATTGGAGCATTCGGTCCAGTTTGGCTTCGATGGGGAGCGATGACGTCGAGAGATGGATGATCGATTTCAGTAGATCATAAGGATCGGGGTGAGGGGCCATGGAGGACTATTTTGCCTCCCTCAAATAGTGGGCTGCTTCTTCTGGAGGGGTAGGATTGATATAAAATCCTGTGCCCCACTCGAACCCGGCCACTTTGGTGAGCTTCGGCATGATCTCAAAATGCCAGTGGTAGTAATCGTGATCCCCTTCTGGAAAGGAAGAGGTATGGATGATGTAATTGTAGGGAGGGTCGTTGAGCACCTGATGCAAACGGTGAAGGGTCTCAGAAAGGATTTGAGCGGCCTCTGCATAGAGAGAGGGTTCCGTATGCTCGAAACTGGGGTGGTGGGTTTTGGGGAGGACCCATGTCTCAAAGGGAAACCGGGAAGCGAAAGGAGCGACGGAGAGAAAATTCTCATTCTCGGTGATGATGCGGTTTCTCTGATGAAGCTCCTGTCGAATAATGTCGCAAAAGACACACCGGTCTTTGTAGCTAAAGTAATTCTTGGCCCCTTCGATCTCTTCGCTCACCCTCTTTGGAACGATGGGAAGGGCGATGATCTGGGAATGGGAATGTTCCAAAGAAGCGCCAGCAGCGATCCCATGGTTTTTAAAGACAAGGACATAACGGAGTCGCTGGTCACGCCTCAGATCGATCATGCGTTGGCGGTAGGCCCAAAGAACGTTCTCCACGCCCTTTAAGGGTAGGGTGGATAAGGTCTCATAATGGCGAGGCGTCTCAATGACGACTTCATGAGCGCCCAGCCCATTCATCTTATCGTAGATCCCATCTCCCTCCCGGTTGAGCTCTCCTTCTATCCTGAGGGCAGGAAACTTATTCGAAACGACTCGAAGCGTCCAGCCAGGGGTGTTCGGAGGGGTTCCATTGTCTCGAAATGCAATGATCTCAGGAGGCGTTTTATCCTCATTTCCCTCACAGAGAGGGCAAAACCCGCCCATGGATTTTCGCTCTTCAGTGACAAAATCTGAAGGTCTTCTTCCCCTCTCCGTGGAGATGATGACCCATCTTCCATGGATGGGATCTCTTCTGAGTTCTGGCATAATGCATTTTCCTTTGAAAGGAAGGCCTGGCTTAGGAGGGAAAACTACTTCTTCTGGGCTTCGCTCCCCTCAGCCTCTCTGAACGCTCTTGCTTTTCTTCCTCTGTCTTGCAATCGATGCACTGGGTGGTCACCGGCCTGGCCATCAGTCTCTTTTCCGAGATGGGCTTTCCGCACGACTCGCAGATTCCGAATGTTCCGTTTTCGATCCGATCTAATGCCTCTTTGACCTTCATGATCAACTTCCTCTCACGATCCTTAATCCTCAGAAGGAAATTTCGATCCGATTCCAAAGCAGCTCGATCCGTTGGGTCGGGAAACTCACCATTGCGCTCCTGGCGCATGTCGGTGCATATCTTTCCGGCTTCCTCCAATAGGACGTGAAGCCTTCCTTCGAGCAATCCTTTAAAAAAGAGAAGCTTTTCTTGATCCATTCAGACACCCTAAGAGGTCGCTCAACCCCTCAAAAAGGAGGAGGTATCCCTTCTTCCAAATCATCTAACATTAATATATCTTTTTAAAAAAAGTCAACCCAGAATTGTGATCCGAATTGACTCAAATTAAATGTTACCCGTTTGGTCAGACAAAAGGTATCGTTGACTCATAATTCATGTTACCCGACAATGCCCCCTTTAAAGGGGGGACTGTCATGAGTCCACGAGCCAGAATGGAATATCTCGAGACCATCTACTTAAGATATAAGAAAGCCTTGGTGAAAGAAAAGACTCTGATCCTTAACGAATTCTGTTTAAACTGTGGTTACCACCGAA
>CAZFJD010000270.1:0-4462 GCA_964518775.1 uncultured Syntrophaceae bacterium | reverse complement strand
AAAAGGCCAGATTGTTTCATTACTCGGCAGCAATGGGGCAGGGAAGACGACGACCTTAAAGGCGATCTCTGGGTTGCTTAAACCTGAGAACGGGAAAGTGACAGAGGGCAACATCGTTTATGAAGGTCATTTGATCCAGAATTCGGCCCCTGAATATATCACCCGCCTTGGAATTATTCAGGTCTTGGAAGGCCGCCAGCCTTTTAAATATTTGACCGTTGAAGAAAATCTAAGAGTAGGAACAGCCACAAGATGGGGTAAGCCCTATAAAAAAGACCTCGAATTGGTTTACCACTATTTCGAACCATTGGTGGCCAGAAAGAACAGATTGGCTGGCTACTGCAGCGGAGGAGAGCTGCAGATGCTTGTCATGGGACGGGCATTGATGGCGAAACCGAAGCTGATGCTTTTGGATGAACCTTCATTGGGTCTGGCACCCTTCCTGGTCAGAGAGATTTTTGAGATCGTGAAAAGAATCAATCAGGAACAAGAGACAACCATAATGCTTGTGGAACAGAATGCCAATATGGCCCTCTTGATCGCTCACTATGGATATGTGATGGAGAACGGCAAGATTGTGATGGAGGACGAAGCTACAAAATTGAGAGAAAATCCCGATGTGAAGGAGTTTTATCTTGGTACGGCAACCTCAGGAGCACTCAAGTCATATAAGGATGTGAAGGCCTATAAACGGCGGAAACGCTGGCTCTAATGTGCAGGGGGCATAGCGCAGAGAGCATAGCGTTAAAACCTTTCTTTTCGTTATGCGCTTTGCTCTATGCTCTTTGCTTTTTAGGAGGAGACATGGCTGTCAAAAAAGAATCCCGTTTTTTTGATCAGAAGGAGAATATGGCTCTGTCGAAAAGGCAGAGTTATTATAATCAGGCATTGGCCAAAATGGTCCGACTGGGATATCAGAAATCCCCAACGGTCAAGAAGATTTTCGATGAACGAAACCTCAAACCTTCAGAGATAAAATCGGTCAAAGATCTGGAGAAACTACCCGTCATCTCCAGAGAGCGACTTGTCAAACTTGAAATGGAAAACCCTCCTTATGCGGGACTCTGCGCAAAAGATATGGAGACCGATCGAATCTTTACCTCTCCTGGACCTGTCTATGAACCTCACCTTACAGAGAAAGACCCGATCTGGGGTAGGGGCTATTATGCAGCAGGTTTTAGAAAGGGGGACGTAGTTCTCAACGCTTTTTCTTATCACATGGTTGCTGCGGGTTTGACCTTTCATAGTGGCCTGAGAAGAGTAGGTGCGACAGTCATCCCCTCAGGCGCCTCCACCACGGAAAACCAGATTCAGCTCATTCGTGATCTGGGCGCAACAGGGTATACAGGTACTCCGAGCTTTTTGATGGCCATCATCAAGAAGGCCGAGGAAATGGGTTACAAATTTAAGGACCAATTCAAGATAAGAAGGGCGAGTTTTGTGGCCGAACCGCTTCAGCCTTCCTTGAGAGAGAGATTTGAAAAGGAATATGGCATCGATACGTATCAGATGTACGGAGCGACAGAAGTTGGGGACATCGCCTATGAGTGCCGAGAGAAGAAGCATTGGCACATTTGTGAAGAGGTGATTGTTGAGATTGTGGACCCAACAACCGGCAAACAGCTCGGTCCTGGCGAATTGGGTGAGGTGGTGGTGACCCGGCTGAATAACCTCTTCTTCTTATTCCGGTTTGGAACAGGAGATCTTTCACGTTACATCAGAGAACGCTGTCCCTGTGGTCGGACGTCTTTCCGGTTGATGGGCATTTCGGGAAGGGTTGGCGAGGCAACGAAGGTGAGGGGGATGTTCATTGCCCCCAGTCAATTGAAAATGGTCTCGTCCAGATTCGGGGATCTTAGGCTTCAGGCTGTTGTAGATCGTGTGGAATTCAAAGACTATCTTACTGTAAGGGTTGAGGCGGGATTGGAGGATCAGGCTCGCCTTCAACGCGAATTTGAAAATATTTTCAAAGAAATATGCACGGTCAAAATCGATAAACTTGAGTTCATCGAAAAGGGAACGCTCACGGACAAAGACGGCCCGATCGTCGATCGACGCACTTGGAAATAGATCGCATAGAAAATAAAGCCGTAGGTTATGGTTAAGGTAAAGATGCCAGTTTTGTTGTTAGGTTAAGTCAAGGGTCTTAAGATCTCTGTCCGTAACCCTTTCCCAAAGACCAAACCGGCTTCCTACCCTTCCCCTGACCCAAAGACGATTTTCATGATTTGTGGGTGACGAAGCCGTCGTGAAACATTTCCATGATAAATTCTTACTGAAAGGCTGAAGCAGGTCAGGAAAAGGATGATCTATGGGAAGTTTAGATATCCATATTGGAGAAATGTTAGCAAGAAATGCTAGGCTTTTTCCAGATGATGTGGCTTTGATTGAGAGAATCCCTGCTGAAAAGAAGAGGACGGAGATCACATGGAAGCAGTTTGATGAGAAGGTGAATCGATTTGCAAATGTCCTGATTGGAAAAGGGGTAAGAAAGGGTGATAAAATCATTCACCTGATGATGAATTCCATTGAGTGGCTGATCGCCTATTTCGGCATCGTCCGCACAGGGGCATGGGCTGTCCCTCTAAACTTCCGTTTTGCAGGGAGTGACGTCAAATACTGTTGCGATGTGGCAGAACCTCGGTTGATCATCTTTGGCGAAGAGTTCATTGATCGGGTGGATAGCATCAAGGATCAACTCCCTATAGTGAAAGACTACATCTTTGTTGGAAAAGAGATTCCAAGTTACGCAGAGCCGTTTGGTCGATTACTTGAAAACTCCACTTCCACTCCTCCTAACGTTGAGATCTCTCTTGGGGACTCCTGCGGCCTCTATTTTACTTCCGGCACCACTGGGCAGCCGAAACCCATCCTCTTGACCCACAAGAACATGGTCTGCGCTTGCATTACAGAAAACGCTCATCATTATCAGACCAAAAAAGATAATTTCATCCTGATTCCTCCCCTTTATCATACCGGGGCAAAGATGCATTGGTTCGGAAGTTTCATTGTTGGAGGAAAGGCGGTGATTCTGAGAGGGATTGCACCGGAGTGGATTCTGGAAGCCATCAGCGAAGAGAAGGCTACACTGATCTTCCTCCTTGTCCCATGGGCACAAGATATTCTTTTAAAACTCGACAGTGGTGAGATCAGATTGAAAGACTATCAACTCAGCCAATGGAGGCTCATGCACATTGGTGCCCAACCTGTCCCTCCCTCACTGGTCCGGCATTGGAAAGAGTACTTCCCCGATATGGCCTACGATACAAACTATGGTCTTAGTGAATCGACCGGTCCGGGCTGCGTCCACCTTGGAATTGAGAACGAACATAAGGTTGGGGCGATCGGCCTCCCAGGGTTTAACTGGGAAGCCCGAATCGTGGACGAAGAAGGGAATCGAGTTAAGCAGGGAGAGGTGGGAGAACTGGTGGTTCGAGGAGATGGTGTGATGAGGGAATACTATAGAAATCCTGAAGCCACAGCCAAGACGATCAAGGATCATTGGTTATTCACAGGAGATATGGCGAAGCAGGATGAGGATGGGTTCATCTTTCTTGTCGATCGGAAAAAGGATCTCATCATCTGTGGAGGAGAGAATGTTTTTCCTGTCGAGGTTGAAGACTTTCTCCATACCCATCCAAGCGTCAAGGACGTGGCGGCCATTGGAATCCCTGACGAACGTTTAGGGGAAGTGGTGTCGGTCATCATTGATGTGGTGCCTGGAAAGAGACTGACGGAAGAGGAGGTCTTAGCCTATTGCGAGAAATTGCCGAAATATAAGAGGCCCAAAAAGGTTTTCTTCGGCGAAGTTCCGAGAAATCCCACAGGAAAGATCGAGAAACCCAAATTGAGAAAGAAATATATCGGGATGGAAGAGTCCTTTAAGATAAAATAATCGCCCCTTTGGTAAGGATGTGGGGAAAATGATCGTTCATAAAGATCCATCCAGTTCATCAGCGACCGATTTTTTACATGCTCTGCAGCGTTGGGCACCTCTAAAAAGTGGCTTGCCGCATGAAGGACAGTGATAACGCTCACATTCTGACCGTGCCCATTCGATGCTGCCCTTCTGATCACCGTGCTCAGCCACTTTGGCTCGCCACACAGGAATTGTTCTTTTCATGACCCTTATTCCGGTAGCGAAACCAAAATTTTCTATTTTATCACATGGCCAATCTCCACATTGATGGCACGAGTAATACCCTTTAGATCTTACGCAGTTCCTAATCGTGCATCCTTTGCAAAAACCGTAGAGCTTCTTGGGTGGATCAGGCTGCGTGCAGCCCAGACATTCGGTTTCTTCTGGTTTTGTTCCGTAGAGATTGCCCATCACAGCCTTGAATTTCTGATTTTCATCCCTTGTTGCAATGTAAATTCCGCAAGCGCCACAATATAACCCACACGGTGCCATTAAATCCTTATTTCTAATCTCTTCTTCGGTCCATCCCTCGATACCCATATC
>CAZFJD010000269.1:0-4539 GCA_964518775.1 uncultured Syntrophaceae bacterium | reverse complement strand
GCCCTCTGATGATTTATCTAACCATGGAGATATACTCCCTTTTCTCTTTACAAATCCCGTGCGAATGCGTAAAGTCAATGTAAAGAAGCTAACATTTAAACGATACAGTGAGGAGGCAAAAGATGGGTCAAATCAATGAATCCGAGCCGGAAAATGTTGTAGAAGTAAATTGGGATAATTACCTGAAGGCCTATTACGGGAAGCCTGGAAGCGCCAAGACTTGGTCGGGATTTGATGTTAAGGAGATTTACACCCCTGAGGATAGGGAAGGGAAAGATTATGATAAAGAGACTGGCAACGCAGGTAAATATCCTTTTACCCGAGGGATCCACAGCAACATGTTTCGGGGTCGCTACTGGACACGGCGCGAGGTGATCGGCATTGGCTCACCCGCCGATACACACGAACGCGTGAAACTTCTTACGGATCACGGTGGCTCGGGCTTGAACACCATTGCTGACATCACGTATGAGATGGGGCTCGATGCAGACCATCCCTGGGCTATGAGCGAGGTGGGTCTGACCGGTGTCAATATATCTCATATTAAGGACATGGAGACCCTAACCGAAGGAATACCCTTGGATAAGGTGAGTTGGTCGCTCATCACAGCCTCGACGGTTGCCTCTGTGACTATGGCCCAATATGTCGCTGTCGCTCAGAACCGAGGGTATGATATCGAGGGGCTTCGAGGCTCTGTTCAAAACGACCCGATCCATTTTCGCTACTGTGGCTTTCGACCCGCCTGTCCTCTCGACCTCTCCATACGCCTTGGCTGCGATGTGATGGAATATTGCACTCGAAACATGCCCAAGTGGTATTACACCACAGTAAACTTGTATGACCTCAGAGAGCAGGGGATCACGGCTCCCCAGGAGGTAGCCTTTGGGTTCGGAATTGCCCTGATCTACATTGATGAGCTGGTCCGCCGTGGCCTATCGATCGACGAATTTGGTCCTCGTTTCACCTTTTATGTCTCCTGCCATATAGACCTCTTCGAGGAGGTGGCAAAGATACGTGCAGCCCGCAGGCTCTGGGCTCGTCTGATGAAGGAGAAATACGGGGCAAAGGATCCACGTTCGATGCAGTTTCGCTTCGCCGTCCACACAGCGGGCTGCTCGCTCGTCCCTCAACAACCGCTGAATAACATCGTCCGGATCTCTTACGAAGCGTTGGCCGCAGTTTTAGCCGGTGTGCAATCCTTACATTGTTGTTCGTACGATGAACCCGTCTGTCTGCCCACAGAAAAAGGGCATCTTCAAGCACTTCGAACTCAGCAAATTCTGGCCTACGAGACCGGAGTATGTAATGTGGCAGATCCCCTCGGCGGGTCTTACTACGTGGAAGAACTGACAGACAAGATTGAGCAAGAGGCGATCAAGATCATGAAACAGGTGGAAAACATAGGGGGGATGAAAGAGGCGATTCGAACAGAGTGGCTTGACCGCGAATTTGAGAAGGAGGCCCTCAAGCGGCAGAAGGAGATCGAGGAAGGGGAGCGGTTGGTCGTCGGAGTCAATATCTTCACCAGCGGACCGGAGACCCAGACTCCATTAGGAGTCCAAAGAATCCCCTCAGAATCTGCACGGACTCAGATTGAAGAGACTCAGGAACTCAAACGTACCCGGGATAAAAAACGTCTTAAAGACCGAATCAAGCAGCTCCGTGAAGATGCAGAAGAGGGACGAAACGTGCTTCCCGCCATGATTGAAGCAACCAAGGCGTTTGCGACCACAGGGGAACTCATGGGGACAGTACGTATGGCGATGGGATACTCTTATGATCCTATGAACATCCTTGAGTGCCCATTTTAGGGGAACCTGAACCTTAAGTCGCCATTCTGTTTGGCTAATCTAAGGACGGAGAAAGATTTGAGGCAACCATGGCAGAACAGAAAAAGATCAAGGTGGTAATTTCTAAGGTAGGGCTTGATGGACATGACCGTGGAGCTAAGGTGGTCTCTTCATTACTGAAGGAGGCGGGGATGGAGGTCGTCTACCTCGGGATGTACCAGATGCCAGAAGACATTATACGAGCGGCCATAGACGAGGATGCGGATGTGATCGGGATAAGCTACCTGTCGGGCGAGCACCTTGTCTTTACACCGAAAATCGTCGGTGAGATGAAGAAACATGGTCTTGATGATGTGCTCTTCATTGCAGGAGGTGTGATTCCTCCTGAGGATATCCCAGCCCTGAAAGAGATGGGAGTGAACGAGATTTTTGTAGCAGGCTCTCTCACGGAGCCTTTGGTTGAGTACATCAGCTCACACGTAAGGAAAAGATAGAGAACAGATAACGTAGACCATTATGTTTCTCCCCAAGGAAAGCATCGAAGAAACCGTCCAGAAAATTTTAGCTGGAGATCGGAGAACGGCAGGACGTTTGATCACCCGGTTAGAGGATGGAGACGAGTGGGGTAAGGAGGTCATGAAGGGTCTCTTTCCTCGGACAGGTCGCGCCATGACCCTCGGTTTGACTGGAGCTGGAGGATCAGGAAAGTCAAGCCTCCTCAACCACCTGATCCAACGCTTCCGGAAAATGGGCAAGAGTGTGGGAGTCATTGCGGTCGACCCGAGCAGTCCCTTTTCTGGTGGCGCTTTCCTGGGCGATCGAATCCGCATTCAGCATCATACTAAAGACGATGGGGTCTATATCCGGAGCATGGCATCACGGGGCTACCTTGGGGGGCTTGCCCGTGCGACGACCGAAGTTCTCCGCTTGATGGAGGCTATGGGATTTGATGTCGTCATGGTGGAGACCTTGGGCGCAGGTCAAGATGAAATTGATGTGATTCGATTGGTCCAGACCTGCCTTCTCGTAATCACACCTGGCATGGGGGACGAGATTCAAGCTCTAAAAGCAGGGATCATGGAGATCGGGGATATCTTTGTACTTAACAAATCGGACCTTGATGGTGCTACCCAGGCCCTTCGCAGCATCGAAGCCATCCTCTCTTTGAAGGCTTTCAAAGAGGGAGAATGGAAGCCTAAGGTCATCTCAACCGTGGCTACCAGTGGCGAGGGAATCAACGATCTGGTGGAAGGGATCATGGCCCATCAGGACTATCTCCATAACAGCGATGCCATGGAACGGGCCGCTTTCCAGCGAGTGGAACAGGAGCTCGGCCTCATCTTCAGAGATGAGCTGGAACGGGTGATCTTCAAGGGCCTCAGGGGGACGGGTAAGAAGAGGCGTTATATCCGGAGCATTATCGAGGGGAAGTCTGATCCGTATACAATAGTTGAGGAGATCTTAGGAACTTTTCTAAAAAGGGAGTGACGGATGGTTACTGCTCAGGGTCTGCGTCTTTTCATTCCGAACTTTCTTTTCAGGCATCTTTCCTCCCCTTCTTGTTTCGTTCCACCACCTTTTTAGTGCAGAAGGCGAGGATCATCTCTCTCAAAATGACCGAAGCAGTAACGGAGGAGATCTGGGTCGGGTCGTAGTCGGGGGTCAGTTCGACGATATCAAACCCGACGACATGAAGAGGCCGAAGTTCTTTCAGAAGGGAGATGAATTCCTCGAAAGTGATCCCTCCGGGTTCGGGCGTCCCAACAGCAGCGAGAAGACTGGGATCGATCACATCGAGGTCGAGACTGATATAGGTAGGTTGGTTCCTGAGTCGCCTCACCATTGATCGGAGAGCATTCCGATCGGTGGATACGATCGATCGCATCTTTCTTGCCAATTTGAATTCTTCTTCAATTCCAGATCGGATCCCAAGCTGGAGCAACCTGCGTTTACCTAAAAGTTCGATCACTCTTCTCATCACGGTGCTGTGGCAGAGGGTTTCGCCCAGATAATCCTCTCTCAAATCGGCATGAGCATCGATCTGAATGAGATGGAGATCGGGATGAATTCGAACGATCTCTTCCACAATTGGAAGGGTGATGAGATGATCCCCACCCAAGGAGATGGGAAATTTCCTTTCGGAAAGGATCTTTCGGATGGCATTTCGGATCAAACCGAAAGAGACCTTTTTCTCTCCAAGAGGAAGCTCCAAGTCTCCCATATCGTGAATCCTTAATTGGCCAAGATCACGTCCAAAATAGGGACTGAAGGTTTCAATTCCCCATGAAGCCTTCCGAATCGCAGACGGTCCGAATCGAGCACCCGGTCGAAAAGACGAAGATCCATCATAGGGGCATCCGAGGATCACCCCACTGCCTCTTTCAAAGGAGGCATTCGCTGAAATATAGTTGGTTTCTATAAAAGGGAGTTTCATGAGTTGGAGTTTACAGTGTAGAGTTTAGAATTGAGAATTCAGAGTTTCATATTTTGAATCAAAAAATCATCAAGGGTCATTAATCATTCACACCTTATAATTCATAATTTTTAATTCATACTTCATAACTGCTTGATTATCCCCAAAGTACGACAGCCGCAAGGGTCGCCCCGATCCTTTTCACCTGGTATTCACTGACGACCGTTTGAAGGTCCTTGATCTTCCATCCCCGAAGCTTCATCCCCTCGACGGCCATATTTCGGACGATTTCCTCGATCTTGCGCCGCTCTCCTTTGGCCGAATATTCCATGATCA
>CAZFJD010000268.1:0-4546 GCA_964518775.1 uncultured Syntrophaceae bacterium | reverse complement strand
GGGAAGTCCTATGCAGGCGCTCATTATGCCATGCTCGACAAGAGCATCGGAGCAGACCTTGTCTTCTCCTGGCCCACTGCCAAAGTGAACATCGTTGGTGCTGAGACGGCGGCGAGCGTCATCTTCGCAAAGGAGATAAAGTCCTCTCCTACCCCCAAGGAGACAGCCAAGACACTGATTCAGGAATATCGCACCAAGTATGAACACGCCTATCAGCCTGCCGAACGGGGTTATACGGACGACGTCATTATGCCCCGCGACACAAGAAGGTATGTCTGTGCTGCTCTTGATCTCCTGGAGAACAAGCAAGTGGCCAGACCTTGGAAAAAGTACTCCAACATCAATTTGTGATCCCTTTCGGAGAGGGACGTTCATTTTCACCAACGCGAGATGATAAGGCCCGCCTTCAAGCGGGCCTTATCATTTAGGTCTCATTGAATTCAATATCGGTATGGCTTAAAATTTATTTGAAAAGATGAAAGTGACTAAACGATTTCAGCAATTTTTGCTTCTTTTTCTCGTTCTTCTCCCTGTTGGTTGTGCCCATGTCATTTCTAAGGATCTGAGACAGAAGGTGGATCCATCTCTCGCTTTTACCCAAGTCCTCCAAAATCCAAATGCCTATCAGAAAAAGACTGTACTATGGGGTGGGGAGATCATTGAGACCTTCAATCAAAAAGATGGAACCACCCTGATCGAGGTCTTTCAGAGACCTCTCGGGTGGAGGGGAGAACCCAGAGAATCCCTTACTTCTGAGGGAAGATTCTTCGCTCTTGCCGAAAAATATTTGGACCCTTATCTCTTCCGAAGGGGAAGGAAGATCACGGTGGCCGGCGAGATTCAAGGGGAGAAGATAAAACCTGTTGGTGAAATGGAATATCGGTATCCCCTCCTTCTAAGCAGACAGATCTACCTCTGGAAGGAATACTATTACTATCCCGCTCCTTATTATTATGACTTTTGGTGGGGTCATCCCTACTGGTGGAGATTTGATCTTTACTATCACCGACGTTTTTAAACCTTCTCCTCGTTAATTTTACACGATATAAGCATCACTCCAAGGACCCTTGGAACGTTATGACCGTATAGAACCCACTTACCCCTGTCTGCCGACAGGCAGGGGCAGGTTTCTTGATTGTTGGACGAAATTAACGATCTAAACGAGCTCAACGATCCAAACGATTTCTATGTGAGTTGACAGACTAATCCATCTCAGTTATATTTCCCTCGCGTAACAGGAGCACCGAATGGCACGCAATCCTATCACCCGTAGCGGTTACAATCAGTTACATAAAGAACTGGATAACCTGAAGAAAGTAGTTCGCCCTCAAGTGATCAGGGCGATTGAAGAAGCCCGAAGCCACGGAGATTTGAACGAGAACGCAGAGTATGTCGCGGCCAAAGAACATCAATCCTTTATTGAAAAGAAGATCCGGGAGATCGAACAGAAGCTGGCTAATTCTGAAATCATAGATATGACCAATCTTCCCCATGACAAGGTTGGCTTTGGTTCCTCCGTTACCTTGGAAAACCTCGGCAAGGGTGATGAAGTTACCTACCAGATCGTCGGGTCCGACGAGTCGGATATCTCCTCAGGCAAGATATCGATTGTCTCTCCCCTGGGCAAGGCTCTGATCGGTAAGGAAGTGGATGACGAGGTGACTGTCCAAACCCCAGGCGGTACCAAGAAATATACGATCCTAAAAATCAGTTAGATAAATTCCAATAACCAAATCCCTGCCTGCGCCGGAGCGCCTGCCCGCCGCACGAGGCTTCGGAAGGCGGGGCTTCGCGCAGGCAGGCCAAGTTCCAAACCTGTTCCTGACAGGTTCAGGAATAAACTCCAATTTCACAATAACCCAAGTTCAATAATATTTAGATATTGGAATTTGGTAATTATTCATTTCTCCTGCCTTCGTACCACATGGATCGCTGTGGCTTTGAAAGAGGCCTTTACTTCTTTCCCCTCTGTCAATGAAAGGTCTTGCAGGGATTGATTCGTCACATAGGCCACGAGAGGAAATCCACAATGGAGTTGGACTTTTTGATAGAGTCCCAGGGGAGTGATTTTCGCGATCTTTCCCCAGAAAGCATTTCTGGCGCTGGTCGCCTCTTTCGAGGCATGGATGGAGAGGGTTACGTTTTCTGGCCGGATGCAGAGCGTTACGATCTCCTCTAAATGGGCCTCGCCCACAGCCTCGATCTCCTGACCTGAAACAGAGACCACAAAGGTTCCGCCACTTCCTCTAACCACCCTTCCCTTAATGACCGTTTCCACTCCCACAAAAGACGCCACAAACTCATCGATCGGATGGTTCATCACCTCCTCAGGAGATCCAATTTGAACGATCTCGCCTTGCTTGATGACAGCAATCCGATCTGAAAGCCTTAAAGCCTCTAACCTGTCGTGAGTGGCAAAGATTGTTGTTGTTCGGGTCTGTCTCAAGATGCGTTCCAAATCTTCGATGAGAGATTCACGACTGGGAGGGTCCAGAGAGGCAAAAGGTTCGTCAAGGAGGAGAAGTTCCGGCTGGATGGCAAAGGCCCGCGCAAGGCTTGCCCGCTGTGCCTCTCCTCCGGAAAGCGTTTTGGCAGACCGTTGGCTGAGATGCCCGATTCCAAGTCGATCCAGTTGTTCCATGACCACCCGATGGATTTCTGATCTTCTCATTCTCCTTATCTTTAATCCTGAGGCGACATTGTTAAAGACGGTGGTGTCAAAGAGAAGGGGCTCCTGAAAAACCATTGCGAGCTTCCTTCGATATTCAAAAGCAGAATGGTTCGAATTAACCCTCTCTCCTTTGAAGAAGATTTCGCCCTGCAAGGGTTTGGACAGATAGGACAAGCTTTGCAGCAAGGTGGTCTTTCCCGCTCCATTTGGCCCAATCAGGGAGAGGATCTCTCCCTTTTGGATAATTAAGGACGGGATATTGAGCAGAGTCGCGCCCCCTCTTTTAACCTCGATATTTCTTCCCTCAAGAATTGGAGTTGAATCAACCATTACTTTGTTCTATTCTGCCTACTGCTTTCTGCTTACTGATTACTGATCACTTTTTACCCTTACACTATCTCGGTCTTTCCCTCTGCTGGATCTGAGTGAGGATCAAATTGATAAAATAGGCCAGCAACAGGAGGATGATTCCCAGAGCGATCGCAATGTCGAAATTTCCTCGGCTCGTCTCCATAACTGTCGCTGTCGTCAGTACACGTGAATACCCCTTGATATTTCCACCCACCATGATGGAGGCACCCACCTCGGAAATGACCCCGCCGAAACCAGCCATCACGGCAGCAAGAAGAGGAAGCTTCGCCTCCTTGATCAAGATCCAGACCATCTGGAGACGGGTGGCCCCAAGAGATAGAATTTGGAGCCGAAGCTTCTGGGGAAGCTGTTGAATGGCAGCAAGGGTGATACCCATCACAATGGGGGTAGCGATGACTGTCTGAGCCATGATCATGGCCGTGGGCGTATAGAGGATTCCAAAGAAACCCAGAGGGCCGTTCCTCCATAAAAAGATGGTCACGAAAAGGCCTACCACCACTGGTGGAAGAGCCATACCTGTATTGATGAGGCTGACAACGATCCTTTTGCCCGGAAACTTTGAAAGGGCAATGGTTACCCCAATAGAAATTCCAATTAAAAGACTAACAAAGGTAGCTGTCCCAGAGACCTGAAGAGAAAGCAGTGTGATCTTCATCACCTCAGGATCAAAGGTGATCAGGAGATAGAAAGCTTTCTTTATTCCCTCGAGTATTAAGTCCATAACTTTCTCCTGGTTCCCGACCAACTCAAAAATGTCAAATTTCAAAGTTCAAACAAAGTCCAAAGTTCAAATTTTAAAATTTTTCTTCTTCTAATTTGACATTCCTTTGACAATTGGAATTTGACATTTGAAATTGTTTACTTCCCCAATTCTTCTTCCTTCTTGCCAGCATCCGGGAAAAAGAGAGGGGACCCAAATTTATCGACTCCAAAGGTCCTAATGATTTCCTGGGTTTCCTTTGAAACCATAAAGTCGGCAAATGCCTTTCCACCAGCAGCATTGACCTTGGGCCATTTGGTTGGGTTGGCTTCGATGACATGATAGATGTTGAGGAGAATTGCATCCCCTTCGACCAGAATATCGAGGCCGAGATTCTTCTTCAATGCCAGATATGTCCCCCGATCTGTCAGCGTATATCCTTTCTTTTCAGCAGTCACGTTTAAGGTCTGCCCCATTCCGAGGCCTGTCTGCTGGTACCATCTTTGCCCTTCCGGATTAATTCCAGCTGCTTTCCAGATTACCTTCTCCTTTGCGTGAGTCCCCGAGTTGTCTCCCCTCGACATGAAAAGCGTTTTTGTCGCAGCAATCTTCTTAAATGACTCTGAAGAAGACTTCATCCCTTTGATTTTAGCAGGATCTTCCGAAGATCCCACAACGATGTAATCATTATGCATGATGATCCTCCGATTGATTCCATAGCCCTCAGCAACAAATTTCTTCTCGGCTGCCGGGGAATGAACCAGAAGCACATCCGCCTCCCCCTTTTGTCCCATGGCCATGGC
>CAZFJD010000267.1:0-4556 GCA_964518775.1 uncultured Syntrophaceae bacterium | reverse complement strand
TACCCAGAACCTCCCAACCTTTTTCTGAAGCTATTTTGGCCACGATATCTCCTCCAGCTCGGGCATGGGCAACATCTTGGAGCATAATGAAGAGTCTATTGACACCGAATTTAGCCTTGATATCCATCAGAGCGGGTATGAACTCTCCTGTCACCATCCAGCCGACTTCGCCAGTAATTCTGAAACAATATTTGAATTTGTCGTACTCGGCTTCGACTCTTTTGTGATAGGCAGGAGTTAAAACTCCTGTCGTCAATATGGATACTTTCTTGTACTTGGAAAGTAAATCCATTGCTGCCAAGGCAGCCTCAGACCTCACTGGACCGCCGATGATAAAATCGGCATTCTTTTCCAAGATCAGTTTCTCTACTACCAGCAAGGCGTCACTGACGGGCACGCCGGGCTCAAGATCCCGCGTATCGATCACCTCTACTTTAAAGGGCCTCTTCTCTTTACCGACCGTTACACCTCCCTTCGCATTGATCTCCTCCACAGCCAATTTGATAGCCCTTTCTGCATCCCAACCATATAGAAAGGCTGTGGAAAGAGGAGCTCCGATCACAATCGGCTTTTCTGCTGCCTTGGTCTCGGACCCCAAAATGGTGAAGTTCAATAAACCAAAAATCAGAATCGAGGTTCCCACCAGAACGAATAAATGTTTCACCTTCATAGATCTTACCTCCTTGCAGAAATTTGCCCCACCCTTAAGGAATGCCATGAGGTCTTTTGGTGAGAGATGATACTCATGTCGGAATCGGCAATCCTCTCCGCCTATTCCGTAGCTCTTTATTATCAATTACATGTGATTCTTGTCAAGATAATTCCTATGAGATTTCTGAAAAACTCCGGAAGTCTCTGATTAAACAGATTAAATATCGATTACGATAATAATGATGCCAATAAAATCGGTGTAATCAGAGAGCTGTAATGATTTTTTCAGAGCTCTCTCCTATCTTCCTATGGAGATAAAACCGGTATGTCGTGAAGGCTTTCCATCTTTGATGATCAAGATTCTGGACTCGACACTCGGCCGGTGATCCTTGGCAGTGATGGTGAGGGGAGGGATGAGACCTCCGACAACGAAATTCCGAAAGCTTTCCAATGCCAACTTTACCCTCTCGCGAGATAATCCTTGTTCACGGAGCGACCTTCCCAGTGCCTCTGCGATGACGTGCACCGTCGCCCATCCCTCCACATAGGAAAGGGTATGGGAATCATAAGGGTGCCATCTCTGATGAGCCTCCTTGATCCCAACCATTCCTGGGACATCCTCTCCAAAGGGCGAAATCGGCTGAACTCCAAGAACTCCATCGAAGGGATTAAGATTTTCATCAAAGGCCTTCGTGTTGCAAATCCATCTGGTTCGAAATCCCGATTCTTTGGCCTGTTGTAGGAGGGAGGAGGCTTCCTTGGAAGTGAGGCTCAAATGGGCAAAGTCCGGGCTGTATGCATTCATGGTCAAGAGGGAAGGGGCTAACTCTTTCATCGCCATGTCTGCAGACTGTGGCGGAGAAACCCGGATGTCCGGACCAATGTCGAGTCCCGATTGTTTCGCATATTCCTTTGCCTCATCCAAAAAATGACGGCTTGCATGATCAGAAGATCCAACGAAGACGATTTTTGGTTTTCTCACCTTAATGCCTGACCTCTCGGAAATGAACTTCATGGCAATCTTCGATAAGTCAAGGGGGGTTGGGGTCACCGAAAAAATATAGGGGTGTTTTACTGCGTTCGTTAGATGCGAGGGAAGAGAACTGTTTACGGTTGGGACACGATTGAAATGTATGTGGGGGAGAAGGCGAAGAGTCGTCTCCATGGAATGGATGTAGAGCAGGAGGACTTGATCCGCTTCATTCAGTTTCCGGAATGCGGCCACGGTTTCAGCAGGTTCGAAGGTATCGTCGATAAAAAGGACCTCCAATTTCATTCCAAAGATGCCTGCCCGTTGATTGAGCCATTTGCTGGCGTCCAACATTCCCTTGGCACATTCTCTCCCAGAATCTCCCCATCGGCCGGTGAAAGGAATGAGGCAACCCACCTTAAGAGCTGGCTGGCTGAAGCAAGGGTTAGGTAATGGGATGACGAAAATAAGGGCGAAAACGGAAAGGTAGAGCCAAATTCCAAATCCCAAATTCCAAAATCCAAATAAATTCCAAATCTCAAAGATCCAATGACCCAAACGACTTTGGATATTTAAGTTTTTATTATTGAAATTTATTTGGGATTTGGTGCTTGTCATTTGGTGCTTATCTATATGTCTCACGAGCTGGCCGCATAAAGCACGGCAAGGATTTTTGTTATCTTGTCCTGGTGACATTGGACCCGATGCGGGATGGTCGAATCATAATAAATCGAATCTCCAGGATAAAGGATATCCGTATGGTCTCCAAGAATCACCTCCATCTCACCCTCCAAGACAAAGATGAATTCTTCGCCCTCATGGACAGAGGTCTTTGAGGTTTTGACTGTGGCAGGTTCGAGGGTGACGATGAAAGGCTCCATATGACGGTCCTTTTTCTCGAATCCTAAAGATTCATAAGAATAGCCGTATTTCACCCCATCCTTTGACGCAAATCTGGAAACCTTTTTCCGTTCGTCCTTCCTCACGATGGTGAAGGGCTCCCCTTCGGTTTCACCCAAGAAGTCTCCCACCTTTACACCGAACGCCCCGGCCAGTTTAATAATCGTCCCAAGGGAAGGGGAGACAAGGTGGTTCTCCATCTGAGAAAGCAGGGCTGTTGAAAACCCTGTCAAATCGGCCAACTCTTTTAGCGAGAGGCCTCTTTGTTCCCTCAAGGCCTTAATTTTTTCTCCGACACGAACCTCTTCGAATTCTTTTTGTTCTTCCATAAAATTCCCTTTCATTTTCCCCTCACCCCAACCCTCTCCCCTGCCTACCGCAGGCAGGCGCAAGGGGAGAGGGAAACAATTAGGGGATCACTTAGAAATCCCCTCCCCCTTGATGGGGGAGGGTGAGGGTAGGGGTGAAATTTTTCAGAACGAATTTGGCCCCAATCTCAATCGCCTCGATATTCGATGGAATCAGGTGATGGTAACGTTCATCGAGCACGTTTTCGAAAGACTCAAACAGAGAGGCCATTCGAACTAATTTTGTCTTTTCGACAAAAGCTCCTAAGGCCACCATGTTGGCCAGTTTAGGGTTCCCATTTTCAATGGCGATATCATTGAAAGGGATGGGGAGGATCTCGATGTCCTTTCGGAACGTCTCTTTCGGATCGATGAGGGAGGAATTGAACAGTAGGAGCCCCTTTGGCAGCACTCGAGGTTCGTATTTGATCAAGGAAGGTAGATTCATCACGATTGCAGCACTGGGTTTCTCCACCACAGGGGATCCAATTTCTTTAGAGGAGATCACAACAGTGCAGTTGGCTGTTCCCCCTCTTACCTCGACTCCATAAATGGGAAGATAGCTGACATATCTTCCCTCCTTCATTGCAGCATAGGCTAAGAGGTTCCCGATGATCATGACCCCTTGACCACCAAACCCGGAAATAATCACATCGTAATAGAACTTGTTCGTTACCACAAAAGTCCTTTGTCAATGGGTTAAGGTAAAGATGCCCGTTTGGTTGATGGGTTATGTTATTGGTCTTAAAATCTCTACCGCTTAACCCCTCACCCCTAAACCAAACCGGCTTCTTAGCCTTTACCCAACAACAATTTTCTCATTTTACATTTATAAGTAATCTGCCATCTTCCGTTCTTTTAGGATACCCAATGGATAGTAGGGAATCAACTCCTCTTCGACCCGGCGGTTGGCCTCCAGAGCATTCAACCCCCAATTGGTGGGGCATGCCAATAATACTTCAACGAAAGAGAATCCGATCTCCTCGACTTGCATCTGGAAGGCCTTGCGAACCGCCTTCTTGGCCTTCATCAAATTGACAGGATTGTTTACCGCAACCCTTGCGACGAAAGCGCTTCCTTCCAAGGTGGCCAACATTTCTGCCATTCGAATGGGATACCCGTCATAAGTGAAGTCCCTTCCATAGGGGCTTGTGGTCGTCTTCTGCCCAAGAAGGGTTGTCGGTGCCATTTGTCCGCCGGTCATCCCGTAGACGGTGTTATTGGCAAAGATGATGGTGATGTTTTCTCCACGGTTGGCTGTATGGATGACCTCAGCGATCCCGATAGATGCCAGATCTCCATCTCCTTGATAGGTGAAGACGATCCGATCCTTCCTGGCCCGTTTTACTCCAGAGGCCACAGCCGAGGCCCTTCCATGGGGCGCTTCCAAGACATCGATATTGAAATAGTCGTACATAAACACAGAACAGCCCACTGAAGCGACACCGACGGTCTTCTCCCTGATCTTAAAGTAATCAATGGCCTCTGCTACCAGCCGGTGAGCAATTCCATGATGACATCCAGGACAGAAATGGAAAGGTACGTCAACTAAACTCTCGGGACGTTTAAAAACGAGTTCCATATCTCCTCCAAAAAGATAATGTCAAATTCCAAAGTTCAAATGCCAAATTAAATCCAAAGTTCAAATATCAGAATTTTTTAAATTTGGAATTTGATATTCATTTGAT
>CAZFJD010000266.1:0-4558 GCA_964518775.1 uncultured Syntrophaceae bacterium | reverse complement strand
ACTCCCCTTTTATCTTTTGAGTTGATCGACTTAAAGTGTTAAAATGCATTTGCTTATGGGGATTACACGTCGAGATTTCATAAAGGGCTCTCTTCTCTTAGGCAGTTCCATGCTGCTTCCTCCTCCCTCCGATGCCAAGCAGAAAGAGGGGAGAGAATGGCGGCCCGCTTATGAGAAATTGGAGGGAGAGGGGAAGTTGGCTCAGAGGGTCAAGCAGGCTTACGCTATCTTTGAGAATTGCCAGCTCTGTCCCAGGATGTGCGGGGTGAACAGGCAGAAGGGCGAGAAAGGGTTCTGCCGGGCGCCCTTAAAACCGGTGATCTTCAGTCACCATCCCCATTTCGGTGAAGAGATGTCCGTGGTCGGACAGAATGGGTCCGGGACGATCTTCTTCTCCAACTGTAACCTCCGCTGTATCTTCTGCCAGAACTGGCCCATTGCCCACGAGGGAAGGGGAAAAGAGGTCCAGGATGAAGATGTGGCAAATATGATGATCGACCTCCAGAGGATGGGTTGCCACAACATCAACCTGGTTACACCAACACACGTCATGCCCAACATCCTCAGTGCCACACGGATTGCCTTGAAAAAAGGCTTACATGTCCCCCTGTTTTACAATACCAGCGGATACGAACGAGTGGAGATATTGAAAATTTTGGATGGCATCGTGGATATTTATAAGCCGGACGTGAAATATATGGATTCGGATAAGGCGGGGAAGTATTCGGCGGGGGCTTCGGATTATCCTGAAGTCGTAAAAAAGGCTCTCCTTGAGATGAACAGGCAGGTAGGAGTGCATCAGATGGATCGACAGGGAATTGCTCTCCGGGGAGTGATGATCCGGCACTTGGTCATGCCAAATCGGGTGGCTGGGACAGAGAAATTCGTCGAATGGGTGGCGGAGAATCTTCCCAGAAACACCTATGTCAACATCATGGCCCAGTATCGAGTTGAGTATAAGGCATACGAGCATCCGGAGATTGCCCGTGGGATTACCGTCCAGGAATTCATGGAGGCCATGGATTGGGCTCAGAAATACGGTCTGACCAATCTCGACCCTCAGTCAGTAGGGATCAGGAACTTCTACCGCCGATCCAAATGAATTGCTACCTTAACCCAAAGACGATTTCCATTAGATGATCAGGCCCAAATACCGGGAATAGGCTTACCGCAGTAGCCACATTTTCCGGCCTTCAGGTGAATTTCTCCAATCATATATCCTGTCCGCTGGATCAATAACTTCTTACACTTTGGGCACAACGTGTTCTCACCCTCATGGCTCGGTACATTCCCAATATAGACATACTCAAGGCCAGCAGACAGAGCAACCGCTCGGGCTCTTTCGAGGGTCGATACCGGTGTCGGAGGGAGGCTGCGGAGTTTGTAGAGGGGATAGAAACGGGAGAAATGGATGGGTGTCTCCGGACCCAACTCTTTCTTTATCCAAAGACACATTTCCTTTACAACCGGCATCTCATCATTCTTCGTGGGTATCATCAGGTTCGTGATCTCAACATGAACCTTCTCTTGTCTTAAAATCTTCAGGGTCTTCAGCACTGGAGCCAGTAGCCCGGTGCACAATTCCTGATAAAATGTCTCGGTGAAACCCTTTAGATCGATATTGGCAGCGTCCAGAACTTTGCATAGGTTCCGGAGTGGATCAGGATTGATAAACCCATTGGAGTGGCAGACGTTGAGAAGGCCTGCTTTTCTTGCAAGCTGTGCCGTGTCCCACATGTATTCATAAAAGATGGTTGGTTCTACGTAGGTATAGGCGATAGAATGGGCCTTCATCTCCTTTGCCTTCTTCACTACAGATTCGGGTGGAAGATCGATGTTATATACTTCTTCTGGAGAGGCCTGAGAGATCTCCCAGTTCTGACAAAACTTGCACTGGAAATTACATCCGACGGTTGCAATCGAGAAAGATCCAGTAGCAGGAAGAACATGGAAAAAAGGTTTCTTTTCAATTGGATCTAAATGAACCGCGCATGGATTCCCATAGACAAGGCTATAGTACTTTCCATCACGGTTCTCACGAACTCTGCAAAGACCCCTTTTACCCTTGGGGACCCTGCACCGGTTAGGACAGAGTTCGCATTGAATCTCTCCTGCTTCGACGGAAGAGAAATATAAAGAAAGCTTTGTTTTAATGAGGCCTTTCTTAACGATCTGCGCCCGAGAGGTTTCTGGAAAGCCGAAAAGGTTTCCGAGAGAAATCGCGCAGAAGCCTGCTCCGCAAAACTTCAAAAATTCCCTTTTTGTCAGTTTTGAATTGAATATTGTTCCGTCCATCATGGCTGTTCTCAATAAGGCCTCGGTTTGAAAGGTTTTGGACAGCTCTGTTATATTAACCTATTCCAGGCGCGTTTCAAATATCATTTTTTATGGGTATCCAAGTACTTCGTAATGGCCAGCTCGACGTGCTGGGTCAGGGCTTGGATCCCTTTCTTTTCCGTGTTCCAACGGGAAGAGAAATAGATGCCGGTCAGAATGATCAATACAGATAAAATGACTGGCATCGCCCTTAATTTAAGACCCGGTAACGAGATAGAAAGAATGAGACCCAAGAACCCGATACTTAAGAAAATGGCAATTGCTAAGGCATAAACGAGCCAAAGGGTTTCATATAGCATGATCAACCTCCTTTCTGTTTCTGAGTTCAATGCTTCCCCTCATAAATATTTGGCACTACTGACACTTATTTTGTCAAGCTTTTAATTGCGGAGGCCGTAATACCTCACTCTTCAGGAGAAACTTCTCAGAATAGGGCAGGGATGTCGGAGAAAATCTTATGGCGGAAACCTTAATCTTGTCCCTCAACTGCAGGAATACCATGGACACTGCGGGGATCATGCTCGTACGAGGGAAGTTACCTTTGCCAACAACAATCTTAGATCACCCGCTTGATAAGATTTTCGGAGATATTCGTGCCCTATTCTGATCTTTCACCCACGCTTCAGTGAGGCATTACCAGAGGCCTGAAAAACTACTTTATGCTCTCTTGATTACGGAGGTTTCTGGACTTTTTCCGAAATCTCATTTAAAAATTTGGTGGACTATTTGACAAAGATCAAATAAACTTTTTCCATCATTCTTTGGAATGTCACCCTTCAGAAAAGGAGGAAAGAATTGGAGCAAGAAAATTTACTCTATCTGATCCCAACAAAAACTATTGATAGCGATCATGAAAGTATTCGGAATTATGCAGCGAAGATTGCGCGAGGGAATATCGACCCAGCAGAAATTGCAATTAAGCTCTACCTATCTGTACGTGACGGCATTCGATACGACCCCTACTCCCCTTTCTATCTCCCTGAACATTATCGGGCGAGCTATGTGTTGAGACGAGGTCGGAGCTTCTGTGTGCCCAAGGCATCACTTCTTTGCGCCCTGGGAAGGGCTTGCGGCATTCCTTCGAGAGTCGGTTTTGCTGACGTCCGAAATCACCTGGCAACAAAACAACTCATCGAATTTTTGGGAACCGATCTCTTTGTTTATCACGGTTTTGTAGAGTTTTATCTTGAAGGGAGATGGGTGAAGGCAACACCAGCCTTCAACAGCGAACTCTGCAAAAGGCATGGAGTGCCGCCTCTGGAATTTAATGGTCGCGAAGACTCCCTTTTTCAGGCTTATAATTTAGAAAATAGAAAGTTTATGGAGTATGTAGCATTTCATGGAGTTTATGCGGACATTCCAGTTCCACTCATTGTGGAGGCATGGGAAAAGGCCTATGGAAGAGATCTCGTCAGGAGTTGGATCAAGAGGCTCGAAGAGGGAGCCGATCGCAGCCTTTCCAACTTCGAGAGCGAAGAGGTGTTAGTGGAGTAGGTAGAACGGCGTGGGTCAACTTTAATGGATCGTGTCGTAATCATTACAGGGTCAACCCGAGGGATCGGTTTTGAAACAGCCGCTGAATTTCTAAGAAATGGCGACCGGGTTGTCATTTTCTGTCGCCATAAAAGCCATGTGACGGACGCGACAAATCACCTTTCTCGGATTGGCAACTCGGAGGATATCCTGAGCCTTGTCGGCGATGTTCGTATGGTAAAAGACGTGAAGAGGATCCTCAGTCAGAGCCTGAAGAGGTTCGGGAGGGTCGATATCCTGATCAACAATGCTGGAATTGGAGCTTACAAACCGATCGAGAAGACAGGCGAAAAGGAATGGGACAATATTGTGAATACGAATTTAAAGGGGTGTTTTCTCTTCATACAGGAGGTCCTGCCAATTATGAAGAGGCAGGGCAGGGGTATCATTATCAATGTCTCTTCAGGTCTGGGTGTAGAAGGGATAGCCAATTTTTCAGCTTACTGCGCTTCAAAATTTGGCGCAGTTGGATTAACTCAGGTGGCAGCCGACGAGACCCTCGGAAGCGGCATTAAGGTGTATGCAGTGCTACCTGCAGCGGTGAACACGAAATTGATTTCAGATATTGGCCTCAAAATGGACCCTTCAGAATTAATGGCGCCGGAATATGTGGCCAGAAGAATTTTTGAAGTTGCCGAAGGTAAAAAGAGGTCTGGTCACTTAATTGAGATCTATTCATAAACTTTTA
>CAZFJD010000265.1:0-4568 GCA_964518775.1 uncultured Syntrophaceae bacterium | reverse complement strand
ATATGAGTTTCTGAAGAAGCCACTTACTTTTATGGTGAGACACTCAGCAAATTTTTCATACTCTTCAGGATGGGTGTCCAGAAAATGGATATAGTCTTGATATGTTTTTGTCTCAGTAGCGTGAAGTCTCTTCTCCAGGCGTCGAATGACAGTTCCATGCCTGTAATCCCGAAAATCGTATCCTCCCTCTCGATATACCTTCTCCAAGAGTAAATCAAGCTCTTTAATGTCACCTTCAGAACTCATTCCCCTTTCCCAAAGCCTCAATTTGGAGATTTTTATTTATTATATCAAACAAGTCAAGAAAATTATAGGCTTCTTCGGCTTGACCTCATTTTTTTACTGTGATATAAATATACAGGTTATTGACAAAATTGGTCATTCCGACTTTTCACTTCTTTTTTCAAGTCCTTGATTACTGTAATTAATTCACCCTCTTACCAAAATATTGTTCCTTGGGTACGAAATATGCTTTTTGTTTAAATCTTAAAAGGTTGATCTAAATCTATTAAAATGTAACAATTGCTTCAAGCCAAAAAAGCAAATTGCTTAACTCTTCATAACCTTCAGCTTGGTTTTCTGAAGAGAAGGAAAATATGGATACGAAAGTTAAAATCTTAGTTGTAGACGATGAGGATCGGAATCTGCGGTTGATGAAGCTCCTTTTGACCTCCTTCGGCTACGATGTACTGACAGCCAGTAACGGGGAAGAAGCTCTTGAAATGGCGCATGATATTCCACCAGACGTAATCTTACTTGACATCATGATGCCTAAAATGGATGGCTTTGAAGTAGCTAAGCAATTGAAAAGAGAAGAAGAAACCAAAATCATTCCCATCGTGATGGTGACAGCCCTTAATGAAGTGGAGGATAGAGTAAAGGCCTTGGAAGTGGGGGCCGATGATTTCCTGAGCAAGCCTGTTGATAAGACTGAACTTAAAGCAAGAGTGCAATCCCTGGTCAAGGTCAAAGCTTACAATGATCACATGCGGAACTACCAGAAGGAGCTGGAGGCGGAGGTTGCCAAGAGAACAATACAACTGAGGCAGGCCCTAAAGAAACTCAAGGAGGTCTCTCTCGAAAGCATCTTCCACCTCTGTCGGGCGGCTGAGTATAAGGACGAGAATACAGGTGACCATATTAAAAGGATGAGCCACTACGCATCAGCTGTTGCCCGCAAAATGGGCTTGAATAAGCAGACTGTGGAGGATCTTCTCTATACAGCCCCCATGCATGATGCGGGCAAGATTGGAATTCCAGATCACATCCTGCTCAAGCCCGGTAAGTTGAATGACAAAGAATGGCAGACCATGAAACAACATACCATCGTCGGAGCACAAATCTTAGCGGGTTCGGGTGCCAAATTCATTAAATTAGCCGAAACCATTGCCCTCACCCATCATGAAAGGTGGGATGGCAGCGGCTATCCTAAAGGACTTAAAGGCTCAAAAATACCCTTGATCGGACGTATCGCAGCCATCGCTGACGTTTTCGATGCTCTGACTTCCAAACGTCCTTATAGGATGAAACCATTTTCTCTGAAAGAAGCTTTCAATTACATAAAAGAGGCAAGAGGACGACACTTTGACCCAGGGGTAGTGGATGCCTTCTTCGCTGCAAAGGATGAAATAGTGTTGATCAAAGAAAATATAGAGGTGAATGTCAAGGAATTTCATTTTTGAGTTAACGACACGACAATTTCGTCCATTCCTTGTAGGATGTCCCCCTCTTGTCACCGTCCCCCTTTTCGTCGTCTTTTGAGGAACGGCTTTTATTTTTGAAACAACCCATCAGCTCCAAATTTTAAATCGGTCAGGACCCTTCCTTTCTCAAAAAAGAACCCTCTCTACTTCCTGGATCAAATGTCGGGCAATGATCAACCTCATGATCTGAGCAGACCCCTCATAGATCTGGATCACCTTCGCATCCCTCATCAACTTTTCAACGGAATGCCATTTCGTATACCCCATTCCTCCGTAGATCTGGACGGCATTCGTTGTCACCTGCATGGCCGCATCAGCAGCAAAGGCCTTGGCCATGGCCGCCGCTTTCGAATTTCGAATCCCCTGATCCGCCAGCCAAGCAGCTTTATAGACCAAGAGTCTTGCCGCCTCAATATCCTTGGCCATATCGGCTAACATGAATTGGACTGACTGATGTTGGGCAATCGGAACCCCAAATTGAATTCGCTTCCTTGCATATCCCGTGGCCAGCTCCATGGCAGTTCGTGCAATCCCTACGGCACCTATCGCAATCATCGGCCGGGTGATATCGAGAGCAACCATCGCTTTCTTAAAGCCTTCGGCCTCTCCAGCCAACAGGTTCTCCTTTGGGACTTTGACATTTTTAAATGTCACTGCGGTCGTGTTCGATGCCCTCTGTCCCATCTTATCAATGGGTCCCCCATGGCTCACCCCCTCTAAATTGGAAGGAACAATAAGGCTGATGATCCCTTTATGCCTTTTCTGAGGGTCGGTGGTGGCAAAGACGAGATAGAAGTCAGCATATCCCCCATTGGTGATCCACATCTTCGTCCCATTGAGGAGATAGTGATCATCCTGAAGGATTGCGGTTGTCTTCATGGAGGCAGGGTCCGAGCCCACTGTATATTCACTCAAACAGTAGGAAGCGATGCTGAACTTGGAACAAAAAGGCTTGAGAAATCGCTCCTTCTGTTCCTCTGTTCCAAACTTGATGATAGGGTAAAGGGCCAAGGTGCTGACGAAGATAGAGACATAGATCCCCATACATCCTGCTGCTAATTCTTCGGAGATGATACAGTTGTCTAAAACCCCCAGCCCTTTTCCTCCATATTCCTTTGGAACCAATGGGGTGAAGAAACCCTCATGATGGGCCTTCTCCATCACATCCAAAGGAAAGGTTCCGTCGCGATCGTGTCTGGCGGCGACTGGCAGAATCACCTCTTTTGAAAACCGTCTTGCTCTTTCTTGAAGAGCCTTCTGTTCCGGTGTCAGTTCAAATCCAATCATATTAAACACCTCCCATGTTCAATATCAGTGGTAAATCACGAAGGACGATGAACGACCGCTTACCTTAAACGAAAGACGATACACGACCGTTCGCTTCGCTCACTAAGACGATCGACGAATCGTCCTTCGTCTCTCGTCCCTCTTCAAATGATCCGTCCTTACTTTCCATATTGGTAGAATCCTCTCCCCGTTTTCACACCCAAATAGCCAGCATCGACATACTTGATCAACAAAGGGCAAGGTCTATACTTATCCCCGAATCCTTCCTGAAGCACCCTCATCACGGACAAAACTGTATCGAGTCCGACAAAGTCGGCCAGTTCCAGAGGCCCCATCGGATGATTGGCCCCTAACTTCATGATCGCATCGATCTCCTCCGCCTTCCCCACCCCCTCATAAAGCGCATAGATAGCCTCGTTCATAAAGCTGAAGACCAGACGGCTCGAAACGAATCCAGGAAAGTCATTGGCCTCCAAGGGTGTTTTGCCCAATTTCAAACTGAGCTCTTTGGTGATGAGAAAGGTCTCATCCGAAGTGGCGAGGCCTCGGACGATCTCGATCAATTTCATCACCGGTGCCGGATTGAAAAAATGCATTCCAATCACACGATCCTGCTTCCTCGTAAAGGAGGCAATTCGAGTGATGGATATAGACGAGGTGTTGCTGGCAAGAATGACATCCTGCCGAGTGATCTGATCGAGGGCTTTAAAGATCTCACCCTTCAGAGAGATATTCTCGATAGCTGCCTCAATAACAAAATCACAATTTCCAAAATCCTCTATCCGTGTCGTTGTGGAGAGCATTTTCAGAATGGCTTCTTTCTCACCTGATGCCATCTTTCCCTTTTGAACCCTTCTCTCAAGATCGTTCTCAATCCTTCTCCTCCCCTTCTCTGCTGCTTCTTGAGTGACGTCCCTCATCAAGACATTAAATCCAGAGCTAAGAGCCACCTCGGCAATACCGCTGCCCATCTGCCCTGCGCCAACCACTCCGATCAATTTAATCTCCATTCTATGACCTCCTTTCCCAGTTCTTATGTTATAAGAATAGTGTATAGCGTGTCTCTATGGATTTTCAATAATTTGCTCTTTAGAGGAATTTGGAAGGACAAAGAAATGAAAAAGGCCCATCGTATCTCATAGGGGTAGAGGATATACGATGGGCCTGAGAGTCATTAGAATTTTAGACCGAAAAACCTATTGAGGAGAAAGACCACAAAGAAGAACCCAAAGAATATCAGGCTCAGGACAAGGACGACCTCTCTCCAAACCGGTGGTCGAAACTCCTTAGGAAGGACCTTCCGATTCAGACGTATGGTCAGTATCGATGAGAGCGCCATTGTGAAGTTGGCGATATTGGCGCTGATGGCAAAGATGATAATGGGAAGCGTGATATTAATAAACGAGCAACCCCAGGCCATAAACACAGCTAACAAGATATAATAGATTTTCCGAATATCCTCTTTCGCGAATTTTCTGACACCTGGTGAAGCGAACCATAACATATCGGTACACTGGCGAACAACAAGGTCCACATTGCTAATGGCTGTTGAGTAGAGAATCCAGAAACCGAAGAAGA